>NZ_JAXRUT010000023.1:0-99355 GCF_035156405.1 Algoriphagus aurantiacus
CTCGTTTTTCATACCCTAAAATACAAAGAAGCAGTCAGAATAACACAGAAAAATTAATATAATATACTGTTAATCAGTTGATTATAAATACATTCTCCCTGCAACGGTCTTTATTTGCTATTTTTTTTAGAGTGTATGATTATGGTGATTTCTTCAAGGAATTTGAAAATGAACTGATTACCAATTACAATTTCAAGAAACCACAGTCTGCAGTGAATTTTCATTACATAGAAAATGAACACTATTCTGCCGTACTGGATGTGTTTGGTCACTCACAATATTTCTGCTGGAATGATAAGCAGGAATTAGATAGATGTCTGGAAGGAATAAACCTATGAGTAGATAATTTCCAAAAAAGCTCTGGATCGATTTCGGTTCAGGGCTTTTTCATATCTAAACTTAGCAAGTCATTCCTTAAACTGCCACTGCAGCTTTGATATGTGGGTGTGGATCGTAATTGATTAATTCGAAGTCTTTGTATGCGAATTCAAAAATATCCGTCACATCAGGATTGATTTTCATAGTTGGTAATTCCTTCAGTTCACGGCTTAGTTGTAATTCGGCTTGCTCCAAATGATTTGAATACAAATGAGCGTCTCCAAAGGTGTGAATGAAGTCTCCTGCTTCCAATCCGCAGACTTGAGCTACCATCATAGTGAACAAGGCATACGATGCGATATTGAATGGAACTCCAAGAAAAACATCAGCGCTTCGTTGATAGAGTTGGCAACTTAATTTACCATCGGCTACATAGAATTGGAAGATGGTGTGACAAGGAGGCAAAGCCATATTATCTACATCCGCGACGTTCCAAGCACTCACGATATGTCTGCGGCTGTCTGGTTTGGTTTTGATCTGGTGAATAAGATTCTTGATCTGATCAATTTCTCCTCCTTTGCCATCTGGCCAATGTCTCCACTGATATCCATAGACCGGCCCTAAATCGCCATTCTCATCTGCCCATTCGTTCCAGATCGATACTTTGTTCTCATTGAGATAGTTGATGTTGGAATCACCTTTCAGAAACCAAAGAAGTTCAATAATGATAGACCGAAGATGAAGTTTTTTGGTGGTGACAACGGGAAACCCTTTCGATAAATCAAAGCGCATCTGATGACCGAAAATACTTCGGGTTCCTGTTCCAGTTCTATCTCCTTTCACGGCTCCTTCATCAAGGATTTTGCGCATCAAATCGTGGTATTGCTTCATCTTTTCTGTTTGATTTTCAAGTTTCGGCAAGTTAATCAGTTCAGAGAATAAATGGAATTGATTTAGAACAAAGCACACTCAATCTTATTATACTTGAAAGGGGAATCAGGTCTTAAAGCCATTTACAAAAAACAAATGTTCCAAAAATCAACAGCTTATGCGTTTCTTTTTCTTGCCACTTTACTCAGTATTTTGCTGATAATTTTCCGTCCAATTCCGCAGTTTAATTATGATTTTGAAACATTTTTTCCACAGAATGATCAGGATCTGGATTTTTATCAAAGCTTCAAAAGTCAATTTGAAAATGACAATGACTATTTGCTCATAGCCTTGAGTAATCCTAGTGGAGGGCTATTAAAGCAGGATTTTCTAGCTAAATCCCATTCCATACAATCTGAAATTCAAAAATTGGATAAAATCGATACGGTTATTTCTATTCTGAATTTGAACCAACCTATCATTGGGCTTTTTGGCTTGACAAATCGAAAAGTAGTAGACTGGTCAACTGAAACTTCCTTGGCTAGGACTTCTGTGAATTTGGATCAGTATCGCTCACAATTGATTTCAAAGGATGGGAATTCACTCTTGCTTTGGATTAAAAATGAGCAAAATATATCCAAGGCTGACGGAGATGCATTGTATAATTCGATCAAGGATATTTTTACACAGTATGGAAGTAATCCTACTGCCATAGCTGGTAAAATCCAAATGCAGGGAGACTTTATCAAACTAATGCAAGATGAATTTGGGCTATTTTTTGGATGCTCGATCTTACTCATGTTGTTTTTACTAGTATTAATCTTCCGCTCTTGGTGGGGAGTGCTTATACCACTTTTTGTACTAATTGTCGGAGTTGCTTGGGCATTTGGATTGCTTATCTATTTGGGCAAACCCTTAGACGTGATGTCAGTGATGCAGCCAACTATTTTTATGATTGTAGGCTTGAGTGCGTTGATACATTTTTTCACGCACTTAATAAAAAAAATCAAGACTGGTGCAACTAAAGAGGAAGCTATCCGCGCTGTTTTCGCAGAATTACTTGTTCCAGTTTGGCTAACCGTACTGACTACTTCCTTAGGTTTTATTTCTCTCTATTTTACTACTATACCGGCTCTCCAAGATTTTGGTTGGACCACGGGCCTAGGAGTTTTAGTGATATTTTGTTCAGTTATAGTTATTGCTCCAGGATTATTATTTCTAATCCCAATAAAAATTCACCCTCCCCTGCAAAAGATTGACAAACCCAGCATGTTACTTTGGGTTTTCTCCTGGCAATTGAAACACAGAAAATGGATCTATTTTTCATTTCTAGGAATCACTATTCTATGCATTACCCTTGGGTCCAAAGTGATAATCAATGGATATCTTCTTGATAACTTGCCAGTTGATCATCCTATCCAAAAAGATTTTGAATACTTCGATGAGCAATTTGGAGGGTCAAATCCCCTGGAGCTTTATTTGTCAGTAGGTAATGGAGCTAATTCTTTACTAGACCTAGAAGTTCTAAAAGAGATAAATAAAGTAAACACAAAAATCCATGAATTATTTGGTGAAGGACAGACGATTTCACCATTGACTCTGGTGAAATCCATTAATCAAGCACAAAATCAAGGAGATCCAAAAGCATTTATTCTTCCTTCAAAAGGCCAGTACCAGCGTATGAATCTATGGCTTGATAAAGTGTTGGAGTCTGATGGACCAAAAGTTTTGAGTGACGATAGAAAATCAGGCCGAATCAGTGCCAGAGCTCCAGATCTCGGTTCATTGAAAATGACAGAGCTCCGCGAGGAATTAAATGAATTTGTCAATTCAGAAGTGAATGCGGATTTGCTAAACGTACGATGGACAGGTACGGCTTATTTAATTGATAAAGGACATAAATCAGTGACTTTGCAGATGGCAAAGGGCCTAGGTGTTGCGTTTCTTTTGGTAGGTGTAATTGTGGGCTTTTTATTCAGATCTTGGCGGATATCATTTCTTCTTTTGATCCCTAATTTAATTCCACTAATCTGGATGCTGGGATTAATGTATGTGTTGGGTATTGAATTTAAGCTGACGACAGCCATTCTATTTACAGTTGCATTTGGTATCGCAGTAGATGATAGTATTCATTTTATGAGTAGGCTAAAGCATGAACTTAACTTAGGTAAAAACCTGATTTATGCCTTGAAGCGTACATATTTGGAGGCTGGCAAAGCAATGGTTCTGACCACGGTTGTATTGACAGCAGGATTTGGCTTGTTGATTTTTAGCCAGTTCGGAGTAACTCACTTTACAGGTTTGTTGATTTCTGCTTCAATGATTTTTGCCCTTTTGGCAGATATGCTGCTGCTACCCTTGTTGCTTATACCCTTGAAAAAAATGTGGGAGAAAAAATTCAACAACTCATAAGGAATTGACTATTTCTCGTTTGCCTCCAATGTGAAAGTAGCTGATACCGGATAATGGTCGGAATAGTCTACCTCTCTGTGAGTTTTGAACTGGACTGCTCGGAGCTTTTCACTGGAAAAAATATGATCGATCCTTAGGAAGAAAAGTATGCGGTTATAAGTGAAACCAAAACCTCTTCCTGCTGCTTCAAAGGCATTTTTATAATTTTCCCCCAATTTAAAATAGGTGTATGAATAAGGTACTTCATTCAGATCACCCATTAAAATCAATGGATGTGGACTGTTATTCATGTGCTCTAAAAGCACCTTAAGCTGCTTACTCCGGGCTAGGCTGCCTCTTTGAAGTTTTCCCAAGGTTTGCCTATAATTAGCTTTTACCCCTTCTATGTTTTCTAATCCGTCAGAGTCAATTCTCATTGATTCTAAGTGTGCATTATAAATACGAATAGTATCACTTTTAACCACAATGTCTGCGAAAATAGCTCCGTTAGTTCCCTGGGCGTCAAATACCTTTCCGTCATTGATGATGGGGTATTTGGAGAAAATCGCTAGCCCATTTGACCTTTTGCTTGGATTACCGTCTGTGATATGATAGGAGACTTTATAGTTCGAGTTTTTCCCGAGAATTTTTACAGCATCCCGCGATGGGGTAGTGTTATCTTGGTAAAACTCCTGAAATACTTTTACATCAGCGGGCTGATCCTGCAGCCAAGAGAGCACATTTGAACCTGGAGTTCCCTCACTTTTAGGGTTATCATAAAACATATGGGCATTGTAAGTGAGAACTTTGAGACCTTCGGCAGTTTCATTTTTGGGATGAATCTGGAATGTGGCTAAGAAAAACTTATAGCCAATCAGTAAAGCGAGTAGTGGCAAAATGGATAGTCTTCTCCATGATAGTATGAAAATCACCAAGAGGAGTAGATTCAGGAGTAAAATTACCGGGATGAAAAATGGCAAAAGTCCAACGTATTGAAAATACTCTGGGGAGATATAAACGCTAGCAAACAATACTAATGTGACGGCAAAAATGAGCCAAGTAATGACTTTCATGAATTGTAATTAATCTGACAATAAAGTAAGCAATAAATCATAATCCTATTGAAGCATTAGGTCTTATAACCTTCTGGGCAATCTTCGATCCAATTGGAAATTGATTTCCAAAAATCATTTAACTAATTTGTAAAGGTAGAATATTTGATATTCCAGCAAATGATTGCGGTGCAAATGGTGAAAGAGAGGCTTGAATTTTGCTGATTTACCAAATATTAGTTATTTCGATAGTAAATTACCCACTATGAAATTGAGCATGTCGAAGAAGACACCCATTGGGATGATTATCAACCATGCGAGATTCCATGTGACCAATAAAAATCAATTATAAACTCATGAAAACGTACCATACGATTTTAGCATCAGGAATGATTGCTGTAGTTTTTGCTTCATGCAGTGAATCAAAGACTTCCGAATCCTCAGGGTCTGAAGTAGCTGAGCAAACTATGGAGGCTTTAGAGACAGAAGAATCCAGACCTAGTCCATTAATGGTAAAAGAAGGCCAGATTTCTGGGAAGGCATTCAAAGTGCAATATGGTTCTCCTGCTGTGAAAGGGCGTGAATTATGGGGTGACCTAGTTCCATTTAATGTGGTTTGGAGAACTGGGGCAAATGAAGCTTCTTATGTAGAACTATCTGAGGAAATGACTGTGGAAGGCAAAAAACTTGCTCCCGGTAAATATTCTTTGTTTACAATCCCTAAGGAAACCGGACCATGGACTGTAATTTTCAATTCAGAATGGGATCTAGAACATGGACATTTTCAATACGATGAAAAAAATGATGTGTTAAGAGTTGATGTGGCGCCTGTTTGGGAGGAAAGTAGCCAAGAATTACTTTCAATCGAAATCGAAAATCCTGGAATAGTCATTCACTGGGAAAAACTTAAGCTGCCTATCAGTATTAATTAGAAATACATATTTCTTTAGAAGCCTTCAATTAAGAATTGAGGGCTTTTTTATTTGATAGTGTCAAAAGGATGGATGGATTTGCATAATAATATAGGATTAGGCTAAATTGGTCACCTTACCTAAAACCCATCCAATGAAGTATGTAGGCTTTTTAGTCGTTTTGGTTTTGACAATCGCATTAGCTGTAGCGGTTTCCACACCCTTTGGAGCGATCCCACCTTTGGCTCCTTTGCTGGATCCCTATCATGGGTTTTGGCAGAATTCTATCTCTGAAGATAAGTTGGCTGAAGATGAGTTGGAACTCAATAATCTAGGTAGCGAGGTGAAAGTTATTTACGATGAAAATCTTATTCCTCACGTTTTTGCAAATAATGAGGCTGACTTATACAGAGCTCAGGGATACATTACTGCGAAGCATAGACTTTGGCAAATGGAATTCCAAACTATGGCTGCGGCAGGTAGAATCTCAGAAATTGTGGGTCCAATAGCTATCGATTTAGATAGAATGACTCGCCGAAAGGGCTTGGCTTATGGCGCAGAGATGGGGATGAAATTTATCCAGGAGAATGATCCTGATTCTTTTCTTTTACTAGAAGCCTATGCGGATGGGGTGAATCAATACATTGACCAGCTCTCCGTTGGTCGATTACCAGTAGAATATAAAATCCTGAACTATAGACCGGAGCATTGGTCTGCTTTTAAATCCATCCTCTTATTGAAGTATATGACTGATATGTTGGTGGGAGATCGGGATTTGGAGTATTCGAATTTGCGGAAAATTCTAGGTGATGTAATGCTGGATAAACTTTACCCAGAATATCCAAGTGGAGTAGAACCAATCATTGAGCCAGGTCACAAGTGGGATTTCAAATCGCTTTCAGTCACTCGGCCAGATAGTATCAACTATCCTGATGATCAATTGGTGATTGATCCCTTGCCTCAGCCAGAAGAAGGAACGGGCTCAAATAACTGGGCAGTATCCGGCTCTAAGACTAAAAGTGGAAATCCAATTCTGGCCAATGATCCGCATCTGAGCTTAAATTTACCTTCACTTTGGTATTCCATGCAATTGACCACACCTGAGCATTCTGTCAAAGGAGCTACCCTTCCTGGAGCATTGGGTGTGATTTCTGGATTTAATGAAAATATAGCTTGGGGTGTAACCAATGCTACAAGAGATACACGGGATTGGTACAAAATCACTTTTCAGGATAAATCTAGAAAAGCTTATCGCTATGGAGATAAATGGAAACAGACCACCTTCCGAGTAGAAGAAATCAAAGTCAAAGGCGAGGATCTGTTTCTAGATACCGTAGTCTACACGCATTATGGGCCTGTCGTTTATGATAAGACTTTTAATTCAAACCGTCAGGACGTTAATTTTGCATTGAAATGGAACGTCCACGAAGGTTCTAATGAACAGAAAACCTTCCTTTTGTTGAATACGGCCAAAAACTATGAGAATTATAATACTGCATTGGATAATTTTACCGCTCCGGCTCAGAACTTTGTTTTTGCTTCCAAGAGTGGTGATATAGCCATGAGAATTCAGGGGAAGTTTCCTTTGAAATGGAAAGGTCAAGGTAAGTTTTTTATGGATGGGGCGGATCCCAGCATGGAATGGCAGGGATACATTCCTAATGAGCAAAATGCCAGTACCTTAAATCCTTCCAGTGGATTTGTCAGCTCAGCGAATCAGCATCCTACGGACTCCACTTACCCATATTATGTCTTCGACAATAGCTTTGAATTCTTTAGAAATCGTCGACTTAATAGCCGACTTAGCGAGATGAGTAACATCACAACTGAAGACATGCAAGGGCTACAGTTTGATGATTACTATTTACATGCAGCAGAAGCATTGCCGATAATGCTGGAGTTGATCGGAAGTGATTTTGAAAATGATGCAGATGCCAAAAAGTACCTCTCCATATTGAAGCAATGGGATTTTTATGCAGACCCAAATCAAAAGGCCCCTACCTTATTTTATATCTGGTGGAGAAAGACCTACAGTGAGATATGGAAGGAATTGGCATCCAATGTAGCGCCAGTCGTACTTCCAAACTACTATCAAACGGTTCTTTTTATGAAGAATGAGCCTCGTGGAGAAGTATTTGATTTGAAAAATACTGCAGAAATGGAAACTGCGGCAACTCACGTGAAGCAAGGCCTTAAAGAGATGATTGCGGACATGAAGAAATGGGAAGCAGATGAAGGGGATTTTTCTTGGGCCAATTATAAAAAAACCACAATTCAGCACCTTGTTCCCCAGTTTAAGTCATTTTCTGTGGAGAATGTGTACACTGGGGGCGGGGCTGGAATTCTAAATGCTACCAGTGGAAGACATGGCGCAAGCTGGAGAATGGTGATAGAATTAGGTCCAGAAGTTAAGGCTTTTGGGATTTACCCTGGAGGACAATCTGGTAATCCTGGAAGTAAATTTTATAGCAATTTCATCTCCATTTGGGCAAATGGTGAGTATCTGAATTTCGATTTGAGAACTCCAGATCAAGAAGAAGGCGTATTATTCAAAACTATTTTAAACTAAGGGCTATGAAGTTTATACTATTCACTTTTCTCACAGCTTTGCTTGTCATTGTATTTAATCCATTTCTGCCTTACTGGGCAATAATGTTATTAATTGCAATTTTCGCAGCATTTTTCGGTAAAAAGGGTGCTGGAGCTTTTTTCGCAGGTGGCTTAGGAATGGGCTTAGCTTGGCTAGGTCAGAGTGTCTACCTCAGCACAGTTTCTGGAAGCTCCTTGCCAGATAAAATGGGTGAATTAATGGGCTTGGGATCGGATATGGCCTTGTTTGCTTTTACAGGAGTGTTAGGCTTTTTACTTGGAGCTTTTAGTGCTTGGACAGGAAGCTTATTGAGAAAATTATTTAAAAGAAAGCCTGATAATATTTATGGTGGATAGAGACATAAAAAGGAAATAGTTAAAAGCCGTCAATCTTAATCAAAAACACCCAATTTATTTTTCATATTCAATGCAATGAGTACCTTTGTTACTCACTATTGAAGTGAATTTTTATGCTTGAATCCTTAATTACCTCAAAGACAAGGTTGAGGTTACTTGTTAAGTTTTTTGTTAACTCCAAAACGAAAAGCCATTTGAGAGGACTGGCCGATGAATTTGGTGAGTCTACCAATGCCATTCGAAAGGAGTTGAATAATTTGACTCAAGCAGGTATTCTGGTGAAAGAGTCAGATAAGAATAAAATTGCCTACAAGGCAAATGTGAAGCATCCATTTTTTTCCAACATTCAAGAAATCATTCGAAAATATCTGGGCTTGGATAAGCTACTCGAGCAGATTCTTGAACGAATGGGTGAGGTGAGTCAAGTAATTCTTGTTGGTGATCTTTCTAAAGGTATCGATTCAGGTAAAATTGACGTAGTGGTTACCGGTGATAACCTAAATGAGGATTATATTTTAAATCTATCAAATAGGATAGAGGAACTGATAGATCGAAAAGTGGTATTGACATTGCTACCTAGGAGGATGGTCTCTACAGGGCTGGTTTTGTTTGACAAGGAAGTAGGAGCTTAGGACGCTCAGAATTTTACGAGTTAAAATTGGCGATAGGCACTTTTGTGACTGAAAGGGCGAAGCTTTGATTATTTGTTTGAGAATTGATTAAAAATCAGAAATTAGCAGTTAGTTGTAAGTGAAAATTGAATTGAACACGAAAATTATTGAATTGAAAAAATATACTTGGTTGATTAATTCTAGGAATTACCTATTTCTGGTGATTTTTTTATTGCTAGCCTTTGCTGCGCAAAGTCAGAGCCTTTCGGATATTCAAAATCTTAAAGTAGATGACTTGTCCGATGCTCAAATTGAACAATTGATTAAACGGGCAGAATCAAGTGGTCTTACCACCAATCAGTTGACTGCTTTGGCACGAGAGAGAGGGATGCCCGCTCTAGAGGCAGCCAAATTGAGCAAACGAATTAGCGAACTTCAAATGTCTGCCAATTCGCAAAGTGAAGGACAAGTTGGGGATGGTGGTAGATCTTTGAGTGGATTACAAGAACCAGATATGTTCGATTCCATTCGCAGGTCTGACCCATACTATGATTTGACAGTAAAGCAGAAAAAGATTTTCGGATACAAATTGTTTCATAATCGAGATCTTAATTTTAGCCCTAGCCTGAATATTCCAACGCCACAGTCGTACGTGATAGGTTCTGGAGATCAATTGTTATTGGATGTTTACGGTGCGTCTCAGCAATCGTATGATTTAAGTGTCACTCCAGAGGGAAGAGTTTTCATTCCTAATATCGGTCCTATACAAGTAGGAGGATCTAGTATTCAAGCAGCTACAGTAAGAATCAAATCATCACTGGGAAGGATATATTCTGGGCTGAATGGAGCTAATCCAAATACTTTTATTCAATTAAGGCTTGGGAATATCCGTTCGATCAAAGTTTCGATGGTTGGGGAATTGACCAAACCGGGTACCTATACATTACCTTCATTTGCTACAGTGTTTAATGGACTATATGCGGCTGGAGGGCCCAATGAAAATGGTGCATTTAGAAAAGTTCAAGTATATCGTGACAGTCGATTAGTAGCGACGGTTGATATTTATGAGTTTCTGTCCAAAGGAGATCAAAATTCAAATATTACACTTCAAGACAATGATGTGGTGATCGTTCCTCCGGTAGAAACCCGCGTTGAAATTATTGGACCAGTGCGAAGAGAAGGACTTTTTGAAGTGAAGCCTGGGGAGTCCTTAGAAGATTTATATATCTATACCGGCGGTTTCACTAGCCATGCATACCAAGATAGAATAACCATCAGGCGAATTGAAAACAATCAGCGTAAGGTGCTAGATATCCCATCCAGCGAGTTTGATTCCTTTTCCCTACAAGACGGGGATGAAATATTAATTGGAGAGGCACTAGAAAGATTTTCCAATAGAGTGCAAGCTACAGGGGCTGTCACTCGTCCAGGTGAGTATTCATTGGGTGATGGTGGACTGACTGTCAAAGGACTCATTGAAAAGGCAGAAGGATTAAAACCGGAAGCATTTTCTAACAGAGCTACGTTGTACAGAACTAGCGCTGATCTGACTTTGGCTGCGGAAACACTTGATCTGAAAGGTATTTTAAATGGCACAGCCCAAGATGTTCCTTTAAAAAATGAGGATTTGTTGTTTGTGCCGAGTAGATATGATATCCAGGAAGAGTATTACGTGAAAATATCGGGAGAAATTAACTATCCCGGTACCTATCCATTCGCATCTGATATGACTGTGGGTGATCTTATTTTAAGGTCTGGAGGCATGTTGGAATCGGCTACAAATTCATCTATTGAGATCGCTCGGCGAATTAGAGATGCCACTTCAGGTAAAATTGCAGAGATAAAGACACTGTCTATAGATCCAAACTTAGAATTGAAAGAGGAAGAGAAAAATCTTACTCTTCAACCTTTTGACCATGTGTTTATTAGAAGAAGCCCTGGGTTTGAGAGAGAGCAATTGATAACTATCCAGGGGGAGGTAACGTATCCAGGTGAATTTGCTATAGCATCGGCAAACGAGCGGATTTCTGATGTGATCAAACGTGCAGGAGGAATAAGCCAATATGCCTATCCAAAAGGAGCAAGCTTGATCAGAAGAACTGTCTATCATAAAGGACCAACTGAGGAAGAGGTTAGGGAGGAAATACTTAAAGAAATTTTATCAAAACTAGATCCTGAAACAAACAGGAAGGCGAACGAAGCGGAAGAAATTTTGTATGAACGAATAGATAAAAAACTTGCTCAAAATGAAATTGAGAGGTTAGAAAGAGAGCAAACTGAGCAAAAACGAAAACTTTTTTTAATCGCCCCTGCATTTGACACATTGAGGCAAGATTCCACAATTACTTCTATGAGAATGAAAGAACAAGACTTTGTGGGTATTGATTTGGAGTATATTTTGAAACATCCAGGTTCAGAGGAAGATTTAATTTTACTTGAAGGTGATATCATCCAGATTCCCAAAGAGCTTCAAACAGTACGAATGGTCGGTGAGGTTTTACTTCCTACCACTACCAGGTTTGTGGAGGGAAATAAGCTCAAAAAGTATATTTATAGGGCAGGTGGTTTTACGGAAGATTCTCGAAAAAGCAAAACTTATGTAGTATATGCGAATGGAGATGCACAGAGTACCCGTAGCTTTTTAGGGATTAGGGTATTCCCTAAAATTGAACCAGGGGCGGAAATTGTTGTCCCTAGGAAACCTGAGAAACAAGGATTAAATGCTGCAGGATGGATAGGTCTTGCTTCTAGCTTGGCCACACTTGGAATTCTGGTAGATCGATTAATTCAATAATTATTTAGAATAGTATTATATGAAAATTGCAGTTGTAGGTACCGGCTATGTTGGTTTGGTATCAGGAGCATGTTTTGCAGATGTAGGGATCGAGGTTACCTGCGTGGATATCGATCAAAAGAAAATTGATAATCTCAAAAATGGCATTATGCCGATTTATGAGCCGGGTCTAGAAGAGGTTGTGGTCCGAAACTACAAGAGTGGAAGACTAAAATTCAGTACAGATCTGGGTGAGGCCATACAGGGAGCTTCAGTAGCATTTATAGCTGTGGGAACACCTCCAGGTGAAGATGGCTCAGCTGATTTAAAGTATGTATTGGCTGTGGCGGATGAAATCGGCACCAAAATGACCGATTATATTGTGGTCGCAACAAAAAGTACTGTGCCTGTTACGACAGGGGAGAAGGTTCGGGCAGCAATTAAAGGGGCCTTGGACAAAAGAGATTCTGATTTGCCTTTTGCGGTAGCATCCAATCCGGAATTCCTGAAAGAAGGAGCTGCAGTGGAAGACTTTTTGAAGCCGGATAGGATTGTGATCGGAGTAGATGATGAGCGTGCTGAAGAGATTATGAAGCGATTGTACAAGCCATTCCAATTGAGCGGAGAGCGTATTATCTATATGGATATTCCGTCGGCAGAGATGACTAAATATGCAGCGAATGCCATGCTGGCTACCAAGATTTCCTTCATGAATGATGTGGCCAACCTATGTGAACTGGTAGGAGCAGATGCGAATATGGTTCGAAAAGGAATTGGTTCAGATCCACGGATCGGGAATAAATTTATCTATCCGGGTGTAGGCTACGGAGGATCTTGCTTTCCAAAAGATGTAAAAGCAATCATCAAAACTGCCAAGCAATACGGCTATGACCTGAGGGTTCTTCAAGCTGTGGAGGATGTCAATGAGGATCAGAAATATGTACTCTCCCAGAAAATAAAGGCTCACTTTGGGGAAGACCTGACAGGAATGACCTTTGCGATGTGGGGATTGAGTTTCAAGCCCAACACCGACGACATGCGTGAGGCTCCGGCAGGGGTGATAATCGATGAGCTGAGAGCGGCTGGAGCTATGGTAAAAGCATACGATCCAGTAGCAATGGATGAAGCGAGAGAACATTATATCTTTGATAAAGTGACCTATTGCAAAGATGCATATGAAGCTTTGGTAGATGCAGATGCGTTGCTGTTAGTTACCGAATGGTCGGAGTTTAGGATTCCGAGCTGGGATGTGGTAGGTAGGTTGTTGAAGAACAAAATCATCTTTGATGGAAGAAATATCTACGATAAAAAGTATTTGAAAACGTTGGGTTTTGAAGCTCACGGAATCGGATCAAAATAAGTATAATATGCCTCTATGGATTCCTTAGAGGCATATTTTTGATTAAAACTAAAAAATTAAATTATCTAATTTGTATTTAAAGTACAAAACCCAAAAGCTACTAAAACTTGATAATGAGTAAGTCATTCCTCATGGAATTCTGCTTTAATGAAATAGATGGTTTGACACGCTTTTCAGTTGCTGAAAAAAAATGTGGAATCGTGACTCTGAATATACTTGATTCATGAATGTCCTAAAGTTCATACGTCACCATTATAGGGCATATAAAAAGAGGAAAAGAATCGATTTTCACACTAAGCAAGCTAAGAAGGTATTAGGAGGCTATGGAGATTTGTTGAAAGTTAATTTCAAATGCCTCTTTAATGACAATGTTTTCTTAGGCAAAAACTGTCATTTCAATGGAATTGAAATCCCAAAAGGTGGTAAAGTGACGATAGGAAATAATTTTCACTCGGGTAAATCCTGCATGATTCTGTCAAAATATCATAATTATGAAGGGACAAAAATCCCTTATGATAATACGTATATAGTAAAGGATGTTGTTATAGAAGATAACGTTTGGTTAGGAAATAATGTAATTGTTTTAGGAGGAATCACTATTGGAGAAGGGGCAATTATTCAAGCAGGTGCAGTAGTTGTTAGTGATATCCCTGCCTGCGCAATTGCCGGTGGAAATCCTGCAAAAGTATTTAAGGAAAGGGACAAAGAACACTATAATACTCTTAAGAAAGAGGGGAGATTTCATTAAAATTTATTTTTCTTAAGGAAGTCGTTCTTTATTATGTTTAAAAAATTATTTAGCCATACAGTTATTTATGGTTTTGCTCCCCAAGTTGCCAAAGTAGCTCAATTTTTTATTTTGCCTGTTATTACCCAGGATTTAACAGAAATTGATTTTGGGGTGGCAGGGATACTTACGGCTTATACGAGTAGTATAGCCGTATTGGCATTTTTGGGGCTCAGGGTAATCTTAGTCAATACCTTTTATAAATCGCCCAATCATTTTAAGTGGGCTTGGAGACAAATTTACGGGTTCTTAACCTTATGGAATTTTGTGTATGCGTTACTTTTGGGATTTTTAATTTATTGGATTATTCCGGAGGAGGCGCATGAAGATAGGTGGTTGATTATGTTAATAAATGTTGCCCCTTTGGTTCTATTTGGTCCTGTTGGGACCATAGGAACAACCTATTTTCAATTAAAACAAAAACCATTACAGATAGGTTTAAGAACTGCTCTATTTGGTGTTTTGGCAGTTTTTCTGAATCTTTATTTTATCTCATTTCTGAAACTGGGCTATATGGGCTGGTTTTGGTCTAATCTTATAGTGACAGTTCTTTCTAATGCTTCATATTATTATCCAATAAATTTTAAATTTGGATTAAAGCCTATTTTTAATTTTAAATGGAGACTTATAAAACAGTCACTCAAGGTCAGCCTGCCTACAGTACCTCATTACTATTCAACCTATTTATTGAACTCTTCGGATAAAATGGTCATGGATGTGTTAGGTGTAGGTGTGGATAAAATAGGGAAGTATAATGCAGCATACATGGTCGGGAATATCTTCCAGCAGATAGGGGTGGCAGCAGGTTTTGCAGTTGGCCCTATGATGATGCAGAAATTCAAAGAAGGGAAAGATATAGTCGCTAGAAATTTAATCTTCGGACTACAATTTGCCTTTTTTGTGTTGACATTCTTGGCTAGTATTTGGCTCAAGGAACTTTTTTCCTTTCTATTAAGAAGTCCCGGTTTGGATCAATTGTATTCCCTAGGTATCATTATTATTATGGGGTATAACTACCGCCCCATGTACATGGGGTCTAGTAATAAGTTGTTTTTTGTAGAAAAGACTAATATTATTTGGAAAGTTACCTTCGTGGCAGGGATTATTAATGTGGTACTTAATTCTATATTTATCCCAATTTACGGTTTTGAAGTTGCTGCATACACCACATTCATATCACTAATGTTTATGGGCTACATTGGGTTTTTTATTCCTTCAATAAAGGCTGAAAATCCTGTTAACTACCATCCCTTAGCTTGGTTGATAATGACAATAGGATTAACCGTAGGAGCCTATTTCATCGTTGATTTTCCAATGCATCTAAAAATAGTTATTACACTGCTGGTTTTAGGGATTTCACTGATTTCTGCTTTCCTATTCAAAAAAAGATTTAACTAGTGGATTTTAAAGTAAGGCAGGAGGTTATTAGTTTTCTCAATGATTTTGAGGCCAAGCACCCTACAGAACAGTGGTTAGCCGAAGGGGTTAAAGTTTGGCCTATACTTAAAACGAGCCTTTTTTTAAGGTTGGCTTGGGGAGATAAAGGATTTCATAAACAAAACTTTGATCGTTCTGAGTTAGTTGACTCTGTTTATCGTACAGCAAAAAGGATTAGATCCAGCTCTTGGCTAAAAGGGGTAGAGCTGAAGTCAGCAAATTATTTGTTTTTCAGTGGGGTTAATTTTAGAGAAAAGTTCAATGGGGAGTCCTTCAATAAATTTTATGACCCAATAGGCGATGAGTTAGAAGGAAAAGGCAAGAAATTTATTTTTTTGGAATATGGAAGTACAGCTCAAGAGAACACCTATAAAAACCGGGTGAAAAATATTCAACTTATTTATCACTATTTTGAAAACAGAGTTAAAATAGCGGAGATTGACTATTCCAAATGGAATGGAATCGTCGAACTCATATCTTTTTTTCAAAGTAGGTTGTCATGTTCGAGTTTATCCGTTTACGAGAAGATTCGGGATACCTTAAGAAAGGTTTTCATTTGGAAGGCAAGTTTCGACTGGATTTTGGATCAAACTAAACCACAGAAAATTTTCCTTTTGTCGTACTATAATTTTCCTTGTTTCGGTTTATTGATTGCTGCAAGAAGGAGGGGAATTGCCTGTGTTGACATACAGCACGGCCCGCAAGGAGTGTTGCACGTAGCATATTCTGGATTTAAAGAGGATTATGCTATCCTTCCTACTTCGTTCTGGTTGTGGGATTCAAAATCAGAAGAACAATTAAAGGACAATCTGAATTTTTCTACATTTCAAACTACAGTAGGAGGAAACCCTTGGCATTATTTTTTAATGAATAAAAGTAATGAGTTGAACCAAAAGAAACCCTCCATCTTATTCACACTTCAACCAGTTAATCCCATTATAGATGAATATGTGATTGATACTATACTCAGGACAAAGGATGAGTATGCTTGGTTGATTCGCCTACACCCGAGGATTGATACCACTTCAAAAGGTGGCCTGATTGAGAAATTGAAAATCTTGGGGATTTTCGATAAGGGATTATGGGATTTAGCAAATGAAACCCCATTGCCTTTATTATTGAAAGAAGTGGATCTTCATATTTCCAAGTTTTCAGGATGTATTTCTGAAGCTGCAGATATAGGCACATTCAGCATAATACTTGAGCATGTTGGTGAAATTACTTTCAAACATTTGTTAAAGGAGCAAATAGCAATAGGGGGGATAGATTTTAATTCTGAAAATTTATTGTCCGCTATTCATGCTAACATTGGCAAAAAGAAAGCAGTAGATTCAGTTGATTTAGAATTAGTAGTAGATCAGTTATGCTGATTTTTTATTTTCCAAATAACTTAGGAAGATAATGGTAATTGCGGGCGCAGGTGGTCATGCTTTAGAGATTTTTGACGAATTGAAATGTCTAAAACCAGGAGAAACAGGGAATGGCTTTATTTGCTATGATGAAGATTTCTCCAAATTGAAGTTTAAGCAAAACATCAGTATTCTTCACACTGAAGATGAATTGAAACAAGAAATTCCTGATTCTTTTAGGTTTTGCTTAGGAGTAGGCAACCCTCGCGTTAGAAAGAGAATGATTGGTTTTCTTGAGCAATTAGGAGGGATCTACTTTCCAATTGAATCAATAAACGCTGTAATAAGTGAATCTTCCTTAGGGGTTTTTGATGCCTTGAATCAATCTTTTATTGGCCCGAATGTAAAAATTGGTTTGGGATCTTTGATTAATGTAGGGGCCAAAATTCATCATGAAGTCAGTCTTGGAGAATTTGTGGAAATTGGCCCAGGTTCTCTGATTTTAGGAAATGTGACCATAGGTGATTTTACCCAAATCGGTGCAGGAGTAGTAATTCTTCCTGGAGTTAAGGTTGGTGAAAATTGTATAATTGGGGCAGGCTCTGTTGTAACCCGAAATATTGAAGATGGGGTGACTGCATATGGTGTTCCATGTAAAATAATCATTCAATAGATTCTATAAACCTTTCATGGAATTTCAAAATAACATGAATGTAATAATTTCTGTAATCATTCCTACTTACAGGGAATGGGACATTTTAACTACCTGCCTCAACGCATTGGAAGCACAAAATCTTCCGCCTGAGTTCTTTGAAATTTTGATAATCAATAATTCTATTAATCATCCTTTACCCGAAGGGTACGCCTTACCCAAAAATGCAAAAGTAGTTGATCAGCCAATTAAAGGATCCTATGCGGCCAGAAACATGGGAATAAAGCTCGCTTCAGGCGATTTTTTTGCATTTACAGATTCTGATTGCACGCCGGAGATAGACTGGATCTCCAAGGGATTAGCTTACCTGATGAGATCAAATGTGGATTTAGTTGGAGGAAAAATAGTGCTTTACAAACCTGTGGATGGCGACCAATTGACCTATTTGTATGAGGATAATTTTTCCTTTAATCAAAAGAAAAACGTGGAGCGAAATGGTCAAAGCATCACGGCCAATCTTTTTTGTTCAAGAGAAGTAATCCTAAATAATGGTCCGTTTTTGGAGAATTTACTGTCAGGAGGAGATTTTGAATGGACTCGAAGAGCTACTTCAGCAGGCTTTAATTTGGTTTATGGTTCAGACGTAATTGTCAAGCATCCCTCCAGAAGAAATCTATCGGAATTGATTAAAAAAAAGAAAAGAACAATAGGAGGGATGTACTTCAGGTTTTTCAAACAGTATAGTGCTGCCCAGAAATTCTTGTTTACAGTTAAATTTCTTCGACCTCATATAACTATTTTAGCGTACAAGCATCTGAGTTTTACAGAACGTGTTCAGCTTTTCTTTGCTACCTGGTATGTAGAATTTATCGGAATGAAAGAGATGTTGTTATTACATTTTATGAGAAAACCTGCCCAAAGATCTTAGCCAACTGGCCCTGTACCTTGCATCTTCCACAAAATTAAGACTAAGCCTGTTAATAAGGTATTCTCAAACCATTAGGAGATCATCTTTTAAAGTTTTTGTATTTTCAATATTCCAATTATGAATAAAAAGACTGAAAAAATTCTGGCACAGAACGATTTTACAATCGTAAACCTGACCAGACTTATCCGAATGAAACTGCATTTGCTGATAGGTACTATAGTCCTTTTTATGTTAATGGGGTACGTTTATTATTCTACTACACCTGATTCCTATGTCTCTACCTCGGTATTATTGGTGGAGGCGCAAAATTCAAGTTCCTCAGGAGGATTAGGTTCTTTGGCTCAAGTAGCTGGGATTTCTGTTCCTGGGAATGCGGACCCAATTAATACCTTAGACCCCGCCCTTTATCCTCTTATTTTGCAAAGCAAGCCTTTTTTGGAGGAATTAATGAATACTAAGGTTAAGTCGAACCAATATCAGGATTCTGTTAGTTTGTTTAAATATATGGTCGAAGTAAGGCCTCAAAATAGTATCTATAAGGTACTCAAAAGACCTTCAACCATTATTAGTTCTCCTCTTAAAATTGATGATTCCCAAATAAATGAAGCCAGAGGAAAGAATAGAGTGCAATATAATCCATTTGAGCTTTATGCTTTAGGTCAAATTGGCCAGCGTATCCTAGCTACTTCTGAGGGCAGATTATTGACCATTACTACTGAAATGCCTGAGGCAGAGCTGTCATTTCAGTTTTCCCGATTAGTAGAAAAATTACTGATTGAATACGCTACGAAGTATTTGATAGAAAAGCAAGAGGCCCAAGTAGAATATTTGGATGCTCAATTCCTGAAAAGCGAAATAGGATTTAAAGATGCCCAATCCACTTTAGCAAACTTCAAGGAAAGAAACCAGGGTTTGTTTTCAGAAAGTTTGAAAGCCTATGAACAAAATTTAAATGCTGAGTACAGCTTGAAATTTGAGCTGTTCCGAACTATTGCTCAGGAATTGGAATTGGCTAAGATAAAATTGAATAGTCAGAAACCTATTTTCACATCAATTGAGCCTTCCTATATAGCGCTTAGTCCTGCTTCACCTAAGCTTATGTTGACCGTAGTGTTTATGCTTGTTCTGGGTTTTATTTTTGGGCTGATCCTCATATTTGTTATTTATACCAGAAACTATTTTCAGATCCATCAAGGAGAGAATCCCTAAGTTGAAAGTATCCTTAATTATTCCGTGTTTTAACAATGCGGATCATATTGAAGAGACCTTAGCTTCAGTTCAAAATCAAACTACAGCTGACTGGGAATGCATTGTGGTGGATGATGGGTCTTCGGATGATTCAATTACTATTATCAATTCATTTTCTAGGGCAGATGCTAGGTTTCACTATTATTCAAGACCCGATCATATACCTAAGGGAGCCAATGCGTGTAGGAACTTCGGTGTAAGTAAAAGCTCCGGTACACACCTGGTATTCCTTGATGCCGATGATTTGTTATCCGAAGACTGCATTGAAGTGAGAGAAGGCTATTATCGGGACGAAGATCTGGTAATCTTTTCGACGGCGCATTTCACCGATTCAATTGAAGAGGCAACCCCCTTTATTTCTGGTCTTAATGTGAATCTCTCTCCGATCAATTATCGGAATATGTTTCTAGCTTATTGGATTCCTTGGCATTTAAGTAGCGGGCTTTGGAAAAAAGACTTTTTCGAAAAAAGTGGGGGCTTCAATCCTAACCTAAAAAGATTCCAGGATGTAGAGTTACATGTAAGAGCATTAAGTATTCCTGATTTCAGCTTTAGTATTCACTTAGCACATGGCTATACTTCCTATTACAGGAAATCAGCTTTTCATACTAAAATTGGATTAGAAAAGCGAAGGTTTATTCTGGACCAAGGATTTCAGTATGCCAAACTATTGAAATCCCAGTTGCCGCCCCATGACTTTACGAAGTCAGCGGGGCTTTTTATTTACTTCCTATTCAGGTTTGAAGAGGTGTTTTCATCTGCTGATCTTAAGGAAGTAAAAAACTTATTTCTTAATAGCGAAAAAGAAAGGAAGGTCTCGAATTTGAAAGGTGATTTGGCTATCCTGGTAAATTTGTTTGAAAAGTTACTCACTAAGCCAAATCGATTCAGGAAGTATCTCAGTTATGTTATTTATAGGAAGTTTAGATTTATACAAATTAGCAAACTAAACACTTGAAAGTCTACTATCAAAATATTGAGTTTTGGGAATTGATTTCTCTTCCATTTTACTTTGTAGTTCTTTATCTGCTTTTGACAGCTTTTGCTAAACGAGTGTTGCTTGAAGACGCCAAATTCATCAATCTTTATTTTTTGGCACTCCTGCTGTTTTATTTGGCCATTGGATTATTGGATTTCAAGATCCGATTAATTCCATATTTTCCTGATACCAATTTGTTCACTAGGATTTTGGAAACTGGTATTACTCCTTCTAATCAATCCATTGGAGTGAAGATTGGTTATAAGTTCCTGGCGATTCCTGTCTACTGGCTTTCACTAAAGTCCATTTTCAATTATTTTCTATTTAATATATTTTTCTTTCAGTTGGGCATAGTCCTCCTAGCAGGAGCATTTAATAGAAGCTACAAGATACATGATGTATGGATACAGCGGTTTTACCTAGTTCTTTCAGTCTTTTTACCTTCCGTGATCGTGTATTCTTTTACTCCGCTACGGGAAAGTTATTTTATACTTGCCCTAGGACTGTTTTTTTACGGACTTACAGGGAAATATCGGGTCAATGTATTTCTTTTGCTAGGAGTTTTGTTAGCGGGTATTCTTAGAATTCAGCTGTTGCTTTACTTCTTTATTATTTTTGGTTTACAGGTATTGAGCCAATTGAAGCTCAACCGTAAGCTAATTATTATACTTGTTATAATGCTCTTTCCTGTGTTTTTTGTAGCACTCAACTATTTGTCAACCAGCATTTTAAATATTTCGATTTCACCCGAAAGCCTTACCCTTTTCAGGAATATCCAACGCATGAATTATTTTGAATCTGGCGTGATCTATCCCGAAGTTGCTTGGGATAATTGGCTTGACGTATTATTGGATTTTCCCGGTTTGTTTTTTCAGTTTCTATTGGCACCTTTTCCAGTAATTATTTTCATTCCCTTCTGGACAAAACTCGCCTATTTTGCTGATGGCCTTTATTTATTGGCAGTGTTGATTCTAAGTGCTTTTTTCATTAAGCAGATCAATAAACATGGACTTTGGATACTTTATATTGTGATTTACTTAGCCATGTCGGCATTTTTTGAGTTCCACCTTCTTGGAGCCGTACGTCACCGATTGCCGGCGACCTTACTGATCTTGGGGCTAACCGCACAGGGTCTCGCTTATTACTTGCCCAAATATCGATGGATTTTCAAGTTCTAATTTCAACTATGAATGAGGATCCTACTTCATTCAAAAGATTGGCTATTTCCACTTTGGTAATTTCTCAAAATGCTACTGCTTACGAGGAATCCAGTCAGGATTTTATGTTTTTATCCTTCAATGAACGTGGGCTCTCAAAGAGCAGGAATCGGGCAATTGGTCAGGCTACAGCTAAGTTTGCACTGATTGCTGATGACGACGTATCTTTCTGTGAGAATTTTGAAAAAAAAATTGAAACGGGATTTAAGCAATTTCCAGATGCTGATATCCTTACGTTCAAGATTTTAACTCCTTCAGGTGAGGCGTATAAGAAGTATGCTCCCAATGCTTTTAAACATGACCGCAGTAGCATTTACAAAGTTTCATCCGTTGAGATTGTAATCAGACCTGATCGTGTAAGAAATGCAGGGCTTCAATTCGACGAAAATTTTGGCTTGGGAGCTGTCTATCCAAGCAGTGAAGAAATGATTTTCTTAAATGATGCATTAAACAAAGGGCTTAATATCTATTTTATTCCAGAATATATCGTCGTTCATCCCGTTGAAAGTTCAGGAAAGATTTTAGATAGGGATTTTTACCGAAGTAAGGGAGCATTAATTCGCAGATTGTATGGATCATCTATGTTTTTGTGTATTGGAATTGCATTTTTAATAAAACAAATTTTAAAACCACAAAGGTCTATTTCATTGCTTAGCTCGATCAAGGAAAGTGTCAAGGGGTTTAATTCTATCACCAACGAATAATGTTAGTATCTATAATTACCCCAGTTCATAATGCTTATTCCCATATAGAAGATACCATTCAGTCTGTTTTGAATCAGACCTTCATTGATTGGGAATTGATACTTATTGATGATTATTCTTCTGATAATGGAATTCATATTTTAAATAAATATGAAGAGATGGATGCTAGAATTCATCTTTACAAAAATCCAAACAATCTGGGGGCTGCACTCAGCCGAAATAAGGGGATTGAAATTGCTCAAGGAAGATTTATTGCCTTTTTAGACAGCGATGATCTGTGGGAGCCAAATAAGCTTGAAGTTCAAGTAAAGTTTATGCTGGAGAGTAATCATGCCTTTACTTTTTCAGGATACCTTAAGTTTCGCGAGCAAACTATTATAGGAGAACACGAAGTACCTCATCGTGTAAATCATAAGGAACTCTTAAAGACTTGTTCTATAGGCTGTCTTACTGCTATGTACGATACCGATCAATTGGGGAAGGTATATATGCCTGTGATCTCAAGAAGACAGGATTTTGCACTTTGGCTGAAAATACTCAAAATGATTCCTTACGCTTATGGAATCAATCAACCTCTGGCTAGATATCGCCTGCGCAATGATTCCATCTCGGGAAATAAATTTCTAGCAGCAAAGTACCAGTGGAGAGTATATCGGGAATTCGAACATTTAAACTTTTTTGAAGCTTGTTATTATTTCTCTCATTATACCTTTTTTGGCGTATTAAAAACCTATCTCCATAAAGCCAAAAAGTAATCTTGCATTCATTTTCTATTTCTGTAATAATTCCGGTATTCAAAGATTGGACTCGTCTGGTGCTCTGTCTGGATGCCTTGGAAGCACAAAAGAATACCAATTCCTCCTTTGAGGTGATTGTAGTGAATAATGATCCTGGTGATTCATTCATTCCAAGCCCTACCTACACCTTTCCCATTAAGTTTTTGAAAGAACCTGTTCCTGGTTCCTATTCGGCCAGGAACAGGGGACTGTCCCAAGCTACTGGTGATGCTTTTCTATTTACAGATTCGGACTGTATCCCTGCTCCTGACTGGATTAGCGTAGCATCAAAACTGCTGGAGGAAAATACTGCAGATTTGTTTGCAGGCTCTATTGCTCTTTTTTCGCAGGTAGACAACAAATATGTCCGACTTGAAAAGGCTTTTGCCTTTCCCAACTCAACCTATGTCTCTAAGTATAACTTTGGGGTTACAGCTAACCTTTTAGTAAAAAAAGAGGTTGTGGAAAGTATTGGAGCATTCAATGCAGGTCTTTTTACAGGAGGCGATTCAGAGTTTTGCAATAGGGCTTTCAATGCCGGCTTTAAGATTAACTACTGTCCGACTTTGAAGGTTAATCATCCTGCTAGGTCGAGTTGGGAAGAGTTAAAAGTAAGGGCTATCCGCTTTGGAGGTCGATTGCCAACAAAAGGGAATTCCTTTATTGTTACGTTGAAACTACTGGGAAAATTCAGAATCCATTGGAAAGATATTTCGGAAATATATCAGCTTAAGGAAGTAAGTTTTTCTGACAAATTGGACTTTTTTGTTATACGGCAAAAACTAAGGTGGGTAGAAGCAAAGGAATCATTCAGTGTTTTTTTTGGTAAAAATCCAGGTAGAAAATAAAAATGCAGGCTAAAGCAATGCGGGTAGGCAAAAGGATGAAATTATGGGGCAGAAATGCGCTTTTAATTCTGCTGTCTCTGATTTCGGAATCTGCCTTAAGTCAGATATTGAATGCAGATGATCCGGTATTGGAAGAATTTATAAGAAGAAAACAGCTGCTCGGGGAGTTTGATTCAGCATTCTCTTTTCAAATAAGGCCGTTTTATTTAGCAGCGGTAGATTCTACACCAGCTGTTCGGGATGTAGTGAATTACCTATCAGGAAGGAAGCCTCTACGAAAAAAGCATGTGCAATTCAGTTTACTGCCCTTACGTTTAAGAACCGAAGTAAACAGTAAAAGGCCGTATGGATGGGGCAATAAACTGATGGTTCCCAATGTAGGAATCCAAACTACCCTGAGTGCAGGTTTTTATACCAGATTTCATGTGCTTGAAATCCAATTCCAACCTGAATATCTTTTTGCCCAAAATAAGCCCTATCAAGGCTTTGGTGAAGATTTTACGTCTAAGGAAATAAGTGCTAGGTTTTTCTATTGGAACAATGGCGATAACCCAGAGCGATTTGGAGCAGGGGCTATTTCAAAGTTTTGGTGGGGACAGTCTAGTGCAAATATTGTCACCGGACCGATAGCTTTGGGTATTTCTACCCAGAATATCTGGTGGGGGCCTGGTCAGTTTAATTCGTTGGTATTTAGTGATAATGCTCAAGGTTTCCCTCATTTAAGCCTAGCTACCAGAAAGCCTCTTCGCACCTTTATGGGGAATTTCGAAGGGCAGATAATAGTAGGAAGATTAGAAAACAGTGGACTTGCTCCAAGTCAAATAGAGAGATTTAATGACCTGCTTTTCAGGAAATTTGATGGAGATTGGCGCTATCTCAATGGGATTTCATTGACCTATAACCCATCATTCATTCCACACTTATTTGTAGGATTTAATAGGACCTTTCAGCAATACAGCAAGTATAAAGGCGATACATTTGCGGAGTGGTTTCCCATTTTTGAAGGTTTCCAAAAGGAGAAGTTTTTTACTAATGGCAATTCTGTCATCTATGATAGCAATGGACGAGATCAGCAAGTTTCAATATTCTTTAGACTATTGGTTCCAAAGGCTCATTTTGAAATATATGGGGAGTACGGTCGGCGGGATCACTCGTTCAACTGGCGGGAGTTTATTTTAAATCCTGAACATGCTAGAGCATATCTAGCTGGTTTTCAAAAGATTTTCCCTATAGATGCTGAAAACACATTCATCCAGGTAAGAGGAGAAATGACTCATCAATCAGAATCTGTCAACCGCTACATAAGATATCCGGGTCTCATCGGGAATCAAACATGGCATACTCATGGGCTTGCGAGAGGGTTTGTAAACTATGGCGAGACTTTGGGAGTAGGAAGCGGGGTAGGTTCAAATGTTCAGATCTTGGAAGTTTCCCATGTTTCCGGTTTCAATAAAAGAGGGATACTCCTCGAAAGGTTAGAAAACAACCAAGATTTTTATTATAGAGCATTTGGCCACGATTCTAACAAAAAACCCTGGATCGATTTCAGTGTTGGACTCCTTTGGGATCAGCAGTGGGATCAATTAATTCTAAGCGGAAAAGCTCAATTCATTAAAAGTTATAATTATCAATGGGTGACCGAGTTAAAAAGTAAGGATGACTTCCCTGTGGGATATAATCCATTGGCTTTTTACGGCAGCTTAAATTTAATCTATTCAATTAGGTAGAACTAACTGATTTGTGTTTTAAATCTCTCAAAATTCACTAGTTTTGCGCTCTATTTGAAATGAGTAATTTTGGTACTCATTTGAAGCTAAGATTAAGGGTGACTGAATGATTTTAGTGGTAAGACTACTAAATAATTAAGGAGTAAAGCTTATCCCATGAATAAAGCTAAGTTGTGGGACTGAAAGGGCGAAGCTGACAATTATAGGAATTGGTGATCAAATTTTTATATGAATTCTTTTGAAAGTACAACAACTATGAATACGGAATTAAAAGATGTAAAAATTGCTATAATAGGCTTAGGATATGTTGGCCTTCCATTGGCTGTAGAGTTTGCAAAGAAATATCCTACCGTGGGATTTGATATAAACACAAAGCGAGTAGACGAAATCAATGCTGGCAAAGACAACACCCTTGAAGTGGAAGACGACTTACTTCAGTCAGTATTGGTGAAAAATTTTTCTTCTACAGGGGCAAATGGTTTACTTCCTACTCATCAAGCTACAGATCTTGCTGATTGCACTGTTTATATAGTGACTGTGCCTACTCCTACAGATAGACATAATCGTCCAGTACTTACTCCTATGCTGAAAGCATCGGAGAATATTGGTCGAAGTCTTAAAAAAGGAGATGTAGTCATTTATGAATCCACTGTTTATCCTGGAGTTACAGAAGATGAATGTGTTCCTGTTTTGGAAAAAGTGTCGGGATTGAAATTTAATGAAGATTTTTTTGCAGGATATTCTCCAGAGCGAATTAATCCTGGAGACAAGGAGCATACAGTTGCCAAGATTCTAAAAGTCACCTCAGGATCTACTCCGGAGATTGCGGAGTTTGTGGATCAGTTATATCGTACCGTAATTATTGCAGGTACACACAAGGCATCTTCCATTAAAGTAGCTGAAGCAGCCAAAGTAATTGAAAACTCTCAGAGGGATATTAACATTGCTTTTGTAAATGAGTTGTCTAAAATTTTCAATCTATTGGGAATCGACACAACTGAAGTTCTTGAAGCTGCGGGCACAAAATGGAATTTCCTAAAATTTAAACCAGGATTAGTTGGTGGACATTGCATAGGGGTTGATCCATTTTATTTGGCACAAAAGGCCCAGGAAATGGGATATCATCCAGAAATTATCCTAGCAGGCCGTAGATTGAACGACAGCATGGGAAAGCATGTGGCCACTGAGGTGATCAAACTTATGATGCGAAAGGATCTTAAAGTGATAGATGCAAAGGTGATGATTCTTGGTTTCACGTTTAAAGAAGACTGCCCTGACGTGCGAAATACAAGAGTCATTGATATTTACAAAGAATTACGTTCCTTTGACATGGAAGTAGACGTATATGACCCATGGGCGAATCCGGAGGAAGTAAAGCATGAATACGGAATTGATATCATATCTATCGGACAATCACCCAATTTATCCGATTATTCGGCCATTATCCTAGCCGTGGCACACAAGGAATTTAAGTCTCTTCCAATAGCCAAATCTCAAAACCAAGTAGTATTTGATGTCAAAGGAGTTTTGGAAAAGAATCAAATTGATGCGAGACTCTGATACAATATGTATCAAATTTAAGTCAATTTTGGCCTATTTAACTTCTATCTAAGTCAAGATTAATATATATATATATAAACAATTTAAGGTGACTTTTCTAAAGATGAATAATATGAGAAATAAAATCACGGCATTTATTTGCTTATTTATTGTTTTAATAATCTCTTTTTCTTGCGTTTCTAATAAAAAGGTAATCTTTATGCAAGAATTGGAAGAATCTACAGGCCCATTAGTGGAATCTAGTAAAAAGTATCCATATCAAACGGAAGATTATTTTCTTCAGATAAATGATATTGTGGAAATTAATATTAAAACTACAGACCCAAATTTAAATCTTATTTTTGGAGCTATTACTAATGAGAGTCAAAATAACGCTATGATGGGTGGTGGACAAGGAGCGGGAGATGCCTTTTTTATGAATGGGTATACCATCAGTGATAAAGGTCTCGTTGAAATTCCTCTTATCGGTGAAGTGAGATTGCTAGGATTGACAACAGATCAGGCAAAAGTAATTATTGAAAATGAAGTTTTGAAATATGTTAACAAAAATGAGTTTTTTGTTAGGGTGAGGTTAGGCGGTATTCGTTTTAGTGCTTTAGGTGAATTTACGAAATCAGGTAAATACACTATTCTTCAAAATAGGGTTACTATTTTTGAAGCAATTGCTTATGCAGGTGATTTAAATAATTTAGCAAAGCGAGATGAAATTCTTTTAGTAAGGCAATATCCAGATGGCTCTCAAATTCACAAAATTAACCTATTGGATAGAGAACTATTGGGTTCGGAATTTTATATATTAAAACCTAATGATCTAATATACGCGGAACCTATGAAAGTAAAAGAAATTGGCGCAGGGAATAATTTGGTTGAAACCGTTACACTTTTGACTAGTTCTATTACAGCAATAGCACTGATTCTTACTTTAGTTCGAAATAATTAATTTATTTAAAGATGAATAAATATCAGGAAGAGTATGATGTTTTTGAGGAGAATGAAAATTCTTTTGATTTGAAAATATTATTACCAAAACTTATAAAAATTTGGCCCTACTATCTTTTAAGTCTGATTTTATTTTTAGGTTTATCTTTTTACTATACTAAAACTACATCCCCAACTTATCGTGTTTCTGGTAAGTTTTTTATTAAGGATAAAGAGAACTCTATATCTCTTTTTGATAAATCTTCGGTACTAGAGGATCAAGGAATTGGTATAACAAATGAATCAATCATACTTAAATCTAGTCCAATAGCTGATTCAACCTTAAACCTATTGAAATTTGATGTTGAATATTATAATCAAGGATCATTTTTATTAGAAGAGTTATATAAAAATAAACCCTTTCTAGTAGAAGTGGACTGGAAAAGTCCACAATTGATTAATAGTTTAATCAAAATTGAGTGGAAGAGTCCAACTTCTTATTCTTTGATTTTCGATGCTGAAAGATATACTCAATTTATTCCTGATGGACCAACAAGTATCATAGACCAAATTAACACGCAGATTTTTAATTTTGGAGAATGGATTGAAACTCCAAATTTTAAGCTTAAAATTAGTAATACATCAAATGAAGAAATTGGCAATTTTAATTTTCTTTTAAGGGATAAAAACTTTCTAGTAAGTAAATTCTCAGGGAGTCTAAACGTAGACATAGTTGATAAAAATTCGTCCATTTTAGATCTTAGTCTTATAGTTCCAAATCAAGAAAAGGGTGAAGCTTATTTAAATGCGTTGATGCAAACTTATTTAGACTTAGAACTTCAAGAGAAGAATGAAATTTCAAATAGGACAATAAATTTTATAGATAATCAGGTTTCAGGAGTCTCTGATTCATTAACTTTTTTTGAAAATCAACTACAAAATTTCAGGTCTAACAACAAAATTTATAATCTCAGCAATGAGAGTAATACGGTTTTTAGTCAGCTGACTGCCATTGAAACACAGCTAGCAAATGAAAATCTCAAAAGAAGATATTACCAAACGTTAAAGGATTATTTGGTTAGGGAAAATTATAATGAAATTATGGTTCCTTCGGGACTTGGGATTGAAGACCCTTATTTAAATGGATTGATTGAAAATCTGTTATCAATTCAAGTAGATCGTTCCCGTCTTATGGCTACACAAACGGAACTTTCTCCTGCGGTAAGAGAAGCAAATAAAAAGCTTTCAGATCTTAATAGGTCAATTCGGGAAATTCTTGAAAATGTTGATCTTAATAACTCAATGACTATCAAAGATCTTGAAAGGAGAAAGGAAGAAATAGAAGCCTCTTTCAGGTCTTTACCTGCTGCAGAACAAAATTTAATAAGAATTCAACGCCAAGCTACCTTAAATGAAAGTATATATAACTTCTTAAGCGAAAAGAGAGCTGAAGCCGCTATTACTAAAGCATCAAATCGACCTAACAATAAAATTGTTGAATATGCAAAATCATCCGGAGGGCAAATTAATCCCAAACCAGTCTTAAATTACCTCGTAGCCCTTTTTTTAGGGTTTATGACTCCTATTGGTTTTGTATTAATCAGAGAATTGTTTAGATCTAAAATTGAGGATATTGGATATTTGGAGAGAAAATTAAAACTGCCTGTTATTTCTACCATTCCTAAAGGCAAAACAGATGATAATTTAGTTGTTTTCAACTTTAGTAAAGCAGGGATTTCTGAATCTTTTAGATCACTTCGGGCGAATATTCGCTTTATGATGCCTGCTGAAAGACAAATTACTATTATGTTGACTTCGACTATTTCAGGTGAAGGCAAAACTTTTTGTGCTCTAAACTTGGCGTCTGTTTATTCTTTGACCGGAAAAAAAACAATTTTGATTGGTTGCGATATGAGAAAACCAAAAATATTTCAAGATTTTGACATTCCTAATAATTCTGGTTTATCAACATTATTGAGTGGTCAAGATACAAATTGGAAGGATGTAGTTGTATCTACTAAATTTGATAACTTAGATATTTTAGTCTCAGGTCCTATTCCTCCAAATCCTTCTGAATTATTATTAACTCCACAGTTTGAACTCTTACTTAAGGAATTGAAAGAAACGTATGATATAATTATTCTTGATACTCCTCCGATTGGTTTAGTAAGTGAAACGATAGATTTATTGAATTTTGTTGATTTAACACTCTTTGTTTTTAGACAGAATTATAGTCACCGTACTTTTATTGAAGCATTAAATAGTTTAAAGTATGGTAAAGGATTGAAGAATGTCTATGCATTGTTTAATAGTGTTGATACAACTAAGGTTAATTATGGATATGGATATACTTACGGATATGGGTATGGTTATTATGATGAGGAAAAGAAAAAATAATAGAATGTAATCTTTTCGTTAGAGCAATTTAATTTTTTTATTAGACTTAAGTTTTACTAATTACCTTGATGTTATTGGTTGCTATTATATTCAAATCAGTCAACATTTTAGCTTTTTTTCCTTGGGTAATATTATTTTAAGATAAACAGCCTGAAATTTTTTCTTAACGTCTATACTATCCTAAAAATTATGTCTTTAGGATTTTTTTCTTTTTTGGTTACATTCTGAGTTTGATAGAAGAAGTATTATCTTTAAGCGAAGAAGATGATTACGGGGTTCTTTTCAGCCACTTACTCCGTATATGTTAGATATTGGATTTTTTAGGCCTTATTCAGATTTGGAAAAGTTGTTCGCCTAGCTTTTTTTATTTGATTGTCCGTAAATCCAACATGGAGAAGAATCAAAGAAATCGAAAAATATGTTGTGGATTTTTAATAACGATAGCCATCTTTTCAGTTAAGGTTCATCAAGAGTCACTGTCATCTATATTGTCTGTTATTTGACCATAGTTAGTCGTTTTCATAGAATATTGCTTATTTTAACAAATGCTTAAAATCAGTTCATCAATTTTAAATTTTAGGTACTTATTGCGAATTATTGCAGTATTCTTACTCTTTTTACTTGAGACAGCTGATTTATTTTCTCAAAACATTATTACAATTAGAGAGGGGTTTCCATATTGCGAATCCTTCGAAACCTTAACTCCCAGAGCTAATACAGTCATTGATGGATCTAGACGAGAGGATGAGAATTATGTTTCTGCTATTCCTAAGCTAACGGGGAATTCGCTTCAGCTTACATCTAATTTGCCGGAGGAAAGTGGTCATGTCTTTATTGATTATCCATTTGCTTCCAATAGGGGGGTAAAAGTTTCTTTTGAATACTCTAGTTATGGTAAGACAAAGACTGAAGGAGCAGATGGGCTCAGTTTTTTTATGTTTGACGGTTCAATAGACCCTAGCACTTTCGAAATAGGCGGAAAAGGTGGTGCTTTAGGGTATACTCCCAGGAAAGCAGAATCTTCTCCTGGAATTTATGAGATGAATGAACCAGGCTTAAAAGGAGCATACTTGGGTATTGGTTTAGATGAATTCGGCAATTTTGGAAATCATTATGAGAATAAGCGTTATGGATTTTTAGGGAAAGATCCTATGGATCCTATTAGCAGTTGGTCTTCTCCTCCAACTCCTATTGATCGTTTTAAGCATACTGTTGTTCTTAGAGGACCTGTTATGGCAAATGATATCAATCGGAATGATGCTTTTAATTATAGTAGTTATGAATTTATTACGGGTAAGTTTTTAGCTGAAAATGTCTATCCTGGTGTGGACTCGAAATACCTTACTCCTGTTGGTTCTCCTGTTTTCACAATTGATACAAATAGTGATGAAGCTATTTTTGATTGTAACACAATTGGCTATCGAAAAGTATTTATTGATTTACAACCGGATCCTATTTCTGGATATAAAGTAAATGTTTGGATGCTTGTCAATACAAGTGGTACACCTCAACTGATCAATGTAATTGAAGATGAACCTTATCCCTTCATACCACCACCTTTTTTAAAGATTGGTTTTGCAGCTTCTACTGGTGGCTCAAATAATTTTCATGAAATCAAAAATGTTTCAGTTGAGGTTTCCGAGTCGGAAGGTCAGGATCCTATTTCCTTAGCCTACGTTGAGGAAGTTTGTCAAGGAGGGGAGCTCGAATTCCAGATTAACCCTACAGTAGAAGACGATGCTTACATTAGGTGTATACAGTTATACCCTACCATTGCTGAAGCGAATGCTGCCAAAAACTCCGCGGATTTGATTAATTCTGCACAAACCTTTGATTGCGGTATATCAGGTAAATGCTTTATTGAATTATGTGATCAAGATCTATTGACTGCTCCTACAGAGTTTGGAGATTTTGAAACCTTCATGGAAGAAGATAATGATGGGAATTTCACTCAAAAAATTAGATTTCAATCTTCGGGGATATTAAGTACTACAGGTCAAGTAACCGTCTATTATACAGTGATAGACAATTTCGGACAAATGTCAGCACCTCAATCAATCACAATTGATGTAGTGCCACTTCCGGAGCCACAAATTAGCACCATAGATCCATTGACTTGGGAAGAATCAGAGATTGATGAAATTTATGTAACACTTGAGGCAATGCCTAAAGGTTCAGCCTATCAATGGTTTAAAAATGGCATTCCGGTTCCAGGAGCTATTGAAGAAACGTTTCTGGTTCAGGGAAATGAAGGGATAGGAGCATACACAGTTGAAGTAACTACCGAGGAAGGCTGTGTTGGTCTTTCATCAGAGGAGGTTAAAATTTTATTAATTTCTGATATTAGCCCTGAACATGTGACTAACCGGGAAACTTGTTCAGATGAAGGAGCTTTAACAATCCAGTTTGACCCCTCCAGCCTGGTTGGCGACGAAAAGTGGCAGATCGTTAATTCTGTGGGTGAGCAGATTTATCCTGTAGCGGGGGTGTGGAGTTTTTTCAGTACAGAACAATTAAGCACAGGACAAGTAGTTGTTAGCAATCTCTTAACTGGCGATTATATTTTCCAAGTTGGTGATTCTTTTAGGGAAGGACAACTTGGAAGTGATGGAAACCCACTATTTAGACATCAAATACCTTTCACAATAGAACCTATTGAATCTCCTGTTGCAATTAACCTCACAAAAGTAGATGAGATTTGTTATGGGGAAGGTGGAAGTATTTTCGTAGAATCCTCTGGTGGATTAGGGTTATATACCTATGAGCTCTATAAGGATGGAACTTTAGTTATGGAGAGCACACCTTCCTTATCACAATCTAGTTATGAATTTGTTGATGTTCCTGTTGGAATTTATGAAATTATAGTAACTAGTGGAGATAGATGTCAAGCATTTGAAACTGCAGAAATTCTTCCGCAAGTGCCAATAGACGTCGAAGTTTCTAATTTTAAAAATATCACTTGCACAGATAATGATGGTTTTATTGAATGGATTGCGAGTGGAGGTTCTGGTGTTTATTCTTTTGTTTCCTTAAGTAGGGATGGTAATGTTTTGGATGAGAGTGAATTTATTCTAACTCAAAACGGGGAGAATTCATTTACTACAAGCAATTTGTCTGTTGGTATTTACACACTAGTGATTTTGGATGATCAAGGTTGTTCTGTTAACTCAACCTCAAATCAGCTAATTTCCTCTGAACCTAAACCAGAATTATCAATTGATTTCCCAGAGGAAATATGTGAAGGGGAAGATGTTTTATTGGAGGCATCTTTAATTAATTTTGGCTTGATTACCAATCCGGAATATACTTGGATATCCCCTTGGGGTGATAGGATCACTAATGATGTCACTATTAATGGAGTTGATTTTTCTCCTAGAGATCATGATAGCAATCCTTTAACCCCTCCGTATTTATCAATTTCTGGGTTAAATAGTGGAACATATGAATTTTCCCTTGAAATGAGTGGTGAGAATTCATGTGATCCAATTTCAGAAATTTCTTTGAAAGTTAATGCTGTTCCCCAAGCTGAATACTCGACAGTTACTGTTTCTTGCTTTGGGGGGGCAGACGGACAAATTTCCGTAGGAAGTATTGAACCGCCAACAGGAGATTTTTCCTTTACATTATTAGAAACAGGGGAAAGAAATTCCACTGGAAATTTTAACAATCTTCAGGCTGGAGATTATACTATACGCATTAAAGATATTTCAGCGTCTTGTTACTCTGATAAAATTGTTCAAATCAACCAGCCACCATTTCTCGAGATAAATGAAATTGACAAAACTGATGCGAGTTGTGGTGAGAATAATGGAGAGATCAGTTTTGAAATTATGGGAGGGTCTCCTGATGCCTCATGGAATTATGACATTACAATAAATGGAAATAATCAGGCATCCTTTGGTGCTGATTTCGTCGAAACTTCCGATGGTATTTTTACATTATCCAATCTTGCACCGACCAATTATCAAATAGAGGTTTCCGATTCTAGAGGTTGTCCTATAGAGCTTTCCATTTCTTTAGAAGATATACCCACTCCGGTATTTGATGTAGAGGATACAATCATCTGCGTAGAAACGGATGCCATCCTAACGCCAATAACAGTTAGTAATATTATTGGCGCTTCTCCAATATTTGAATGGTTTGTAGAGGACATAAACAACCCTGGGCAGTATATTCAAATTAACAATGGGGACGGGGATGGTGAAATTTCATATTCTATTAATTCAGGGATTCTAACGATATCAGGATTACTTAATTTAGATAGTCCTTATACCTATTATTTAGGTGTAACGGGAGATCAAATCTGCACTTCGGATTTAATTCCAGCTCAGATCGAAGTCATACAATTACCGAATGCAGAATTTTCATCATTGAATGTTTCTTGTTTTGGTGGATCAGATGGTCAAATTATCCTGAATAGTATAGAGCCAACTGGTAATTTCACATTTACTATACTTGAAACTGGCGAAACCAATACAATTGGATCTTTTTCTAATCTTTCGGATGGAAATTATACCATTCGAATTAGAGAAGATGCAGCTAATTGTTTTTCAGAAGAAGTTATAGAAATCAAACAGCCTGACGAGTTAATTATAACTGATCCGCAAGCGACGAATCCAACCTGTGGACAATCAAATGGGAGTATCCAATTTGATATCACTGGCGGAACCCCGGACTATGAGATTTTAGTCAATGGAAACCCAATTTCTGATTTTTCTTCAAGTATAAGTGGGACCACTGTTGAACTCAAAAATCTATCTCCTGCTACCTATAGTGTCTTGGTACGTGATGCCAATAATTGCGAACTGACTGCATCTAATTTGATGACTCTTGAAAATGACGATGGAGTAGAGGTTAACATGAATCCACTTAATGAGGTGGTTTGCGTTGGCGCAGATGCCGTTTTGATTCCAACATATTCTACATCCCTACCAGTTGTACCAGTTCTCAAATGGTACAGAGACTCTACATTGACGCAGAGCATTACAAATGGAACTGATGCAGCAGGTGTAGGTTATCAGATTGACTCAACGAATGGTGAATTGACTATTCAGGATCTTCAGATTGGTGACTATACATATTATGTCGAAATATCTGGTCCAGGAATTTGTTCTAAAGTCGAAACGGCAACCGTAGAAGTATTTCCCGAAATCACTGCTACAATAGAAGTTAAAGATGTAATTTGTTTTGGAGATTCTAATGGAAGTATACAGATTTCACCTGCAGGGGGTAATGGGAATTTTGAAGTTAGTTTAAACAGTTCACCATTTACGGCGTCAACTTCCTACACAGACTTACCGGCAGGTTCTTATACGGTTGCAATTCGAAATGATGTAGGATGTTTAACTGAAATAGAAGTTGAAATCCTTGCTCCATCTGAAGCTATTTCCATCAATAATCCAACTATCATTAGAGCTTCTTGTGGATTGGAAAATGGAAGCATAAGCGACCTCGTTATTTCAGGGGGATGGGGTGATTATAATGTAGAATGGCGAAAAGGTTCTGCAACGGGACCACTTGTAACAGGGGGATTAACTGGCGCAGTAGATCTGACTCCAGATACTTATTTCTTATTAGTTTCAGATTCAGAAGGCTGCTCAGCTGAATTTCCTTTGGTGGTAGAACAGTCATCTGATCCCGTTTATGCAGTTGTGCCTCCCATTAACTCATGCACAGGCAGTCCTGTGGAAATCCGCCCTATTCACATTGCACCAGATCCTACACTTCCTCCGGCTGCTGCAACAGAGGTGAGGTGGTATACCGGTCCAGGCCAGACAGGTCTTATTCAGAATGGCCCGGACCCATCTTTAGATGGCGTTACTTATACCATAGATGACACCGATTGGCTGAATCCTGAGCTATTGGTCGAAGGACTACCAGCAGGTGCTTACAAGTATTACTTTTACGTAGTTTGCACTGGGCAGGAAATTGAAATTGAGGTAATTGCATATGATACTCCTGATGTAGAACTGGAAACTGATAAAATCACATGTTTTGGAGATACTAACGGTAAAGTTCAGGTTATATCAGGAGCTGATCCTTCTTACACTTATAGCATAGATGGAGCAACACCTATATCCTTGACTGAACTTGAATCACAGAGTTTCGTCACAGGGAATTATACTCTTGTAGTAGCAACTCCTGCTGGATGTGCGCAGGATTTGAACTTTGTAATTGAAGGTCCTGCGGCACCACTAACTGCCTCCCCGCTTACTAAAATCGATCCGGGATGCGGAGCTCTAAATGGCAAACTGATACTTACAATTACTGGAGGATGGGCACCTTATTCACTTGAAGTATTCAAGAATGGAATTAGTGAAGACATCATCACTACATCAGAATCCAATATAACACTTGATGAGTATGCAACAGGAGTTTATAAAATCGAAATCACTGATGTGGTAGGTTGTGTGATAAGTACCAATGAAGTTACGTTAGTAGATGGCCCAACACAGGTATTAGTCACACATGAGGTGATTTGTGAAGGTGAAGTAGCAACTTTAACTCCTACTTTAGATCCTGCGGCAAGTGGGTCAACATTCCAATGGTTCATTGACCAAGGATTGACTCAAGAAATCACCAGTAGCCCTAATCCAACTGCAGATGGAAGAATATATCAAATAAATGCAGGAACAGGTACTCTCACAATAGCAGGATTAACTCAGACTGCAATACCAATTACCTATTATGTAACTGCATCAGGTCCTACAGTATGTCCTGGATTTATTGGTCAGGGAAGTGTAATAGTAGGAGGATCTCCAGCAGCTACAGCTCTGGTTGTGGATGAGGTATGTTTTGGGGACGGGGGAACAATTACTGTAAATGCTAGTGGAGGCTCTGGCAATTACACATACAGCTTGAACGGCGGAACCTTTGGTTCTTCTAATGTATTTGATGTCGACCCAGGTACTTATTCAATCGAAGTTAGATCTCAGGAAGGTTGTAGCTATACGCTTGATGATGTTGAGGTGATCGGTCCACCCGCGGTCTTAAGTATCAACTCATTGCTTCAGGATAATGCATCTTGCAGTCTTGACAATGGAGAAATCAGATTTAATATTGAAGGAGGATATACTCCATACAGCGTTTCTTATTCCAAAAATGGAACCAGCGCAGGTATTATTACCTCTCCCGATGGAAAGATTAGGATTTCAAATTTGGGTCAAGGTACTTATTCATGGACAATTACCGACTCACAGGGTTGTGAACTGATTTCTAGTAGCCCTATAACCATTACTGAAGTGCCAACAATCATCACAGCTAACGGCGATCAGATCTGTGAAGGCGAAACGGCGGAATTGATCGCTTCTGTTCCTCAAAATATCCCGGACCCCCAATTTACTTGGAGCTTTGATTCGGAGGGAAACAATCCAATTATACCTGGAGAAGTAAATGGAGTTACTTATGATGTCGGACCGGATGGGCAGTTGAACATTACAGGCTTGCTTGGCTCAGGATCACCCTATACTTACTATGTCTCTGCAACCGGAACTGGCATTTGTGGACTTTCTCCAAAACCAGTATTGGTAACCATGAGCCCAGTCGCAAACCTTAAAGTATCCAACCCTTCTGTTGTATGTGATCCAAATGGAAGAGTAGATCTTACGGATTACATAGAGGGATTCAATTCAGCTGTTTACGATTACAATGTGCTTAGCCCTTCTGGATCTGCAATGCAAATCGACGAGATTGAAAATGTGGCAGTATCGGGTGATTATAGAGTAAGTAGTTCCTTAAAGGGATCCAGCTGTTGGAATCAACCTCAACGAATTAGAGTTTTAATTGCGGAGACAGAATTAATAGCAAGTTTCGAATATGAAGTTGACCTTGGAGGAGGAAATGTGATTACTAACGGAGATGTCCAAATTCTTGAAGATGTCCAATTCCAAGACCTAACACAAGGAAATGCAATTCTATGGAATTGGGACTTTGGAGATGGTAGTACCTCCGCAGAACAAAGCCCTGTTCATCAATTCCAGGAAAAGGGCACTTACAACGTGATCTTGACCAGCATCGATAACATAGGGTGTCAATCTGATTTCCAAATTATCGTAAATGTATTTGATGATTACATGGTGATTGTACCAAATGCATTCACTCCAGATGGAACCAAGAATCAATTCTTCAAACCCCAGTTTAGAGGAATAGCAAGTATTGAATTCTATATTTTCAACACATGGGGCGAATTGATTTATGAAGCCAAATCTCTTGAAGATATTGGGTGGGATGGAACCCTCAACGGTGTGACTACTCCTAATGGAAATTATGTTTATCGTGGAAGATTTATAAGTAGATCTGGTGAAATTATTGAAAAGTCGGGAGTATTCGTCTTAATAAGATAAATCTTTGTAAATAATCTTACGATTAAGGTCACTACAGTAATTGATCATATTAGCTTATTTGAATTCTTAAATTTGTTGAAAAAATCATAATGCTAAATTGTAGAGATAGCTGCTTAAAATGGTTTAATTATAAAATATGTAGGTTAGAAAAACCTATGTTATTTATTCTGAAATTTATAAAATTATAAAGCAATGCCTACCTACTTATCTACCAGTAGATATTTAAAAACACCATTAGATATAATAAACTCAAGAATTTAAACTATTTATTCACCAAGCTCTTCGGTCAATCTCAAGTAAGTAAATAACATTATTGCTACATTCTGGGAAATCATATTTAATAATACTAATTCTAATGCATATTATTTTTTACTGTAGGTAATGGCATCAACAAATGTTGTCAGTGCAGCTAAGTCAGTACTAATTGGGAGTTTTATATCTAAAGGGATATCATTTCTAAGTTCTATAATTCTCGCTCGAATTCTACTTCCAGATGATTATGGTTCATTAATATTAGCAACAATAATTACTGGTTTGATTGGTCAAATAGGTAGTATGGGTTTTGAACTCTATTATTTACAATATAAAGGAAGTGATTCTGAAAAATTATTTGTATTAAATCAAGTTTATATTTTGAGATTGATTACAAATTCGATAATATTTCTTGTTCAATCACTTTTAGGTTTGTATTTAATATTTTTCATGGAAAGTGAAGTTAGTGGTGGAATTATTATTATGCTTGCAGTATCATTATTGATAGAAGCATTCAACTCACCTCAAGAAGCAATCTTAAAGGATAAAATTGATTTTAAGAGAATTACTGTTGGAAATATATATAGAGAAGTATTTGGAACAATAGCGAAAATTTCGGCCGCTTTTCTTGGTTTAGGAGGTCTCTCGTTTGGGTTTGGTCCTATAATAGGTAGTTTGACAAGGCTAATATATTATAGAAATATTGTAAGTTACAAGCTAGATGATTTTCAGTTAGATAAAAATAAAATATCTGAAATTTTCAAATTTGGCAAACACTTACTATTTGCATCAATAGGTAGTTATTTTGTTCAACAAATAGATAAAATTATTATAACCAGTTTCTTTTCAAAAGAAGATGCGGGTAAATATTCTTTTTCTTGGAATATTGCTGCTATGCCTTTTAATTATTTAATTGTTCCACAAGCACAATTAAATTTATCTTACATAACAAAATTTAAGCAAGGTGACTTCAGTCTTTTTGAAAAACTTTCAATAGTTCAGAAGATGATTTTCACATTCTTTTTTCCCGTAATTCTTTTTCTAATTCTTTTTGTTGAAGAAGGTATTGTTTTATTATTCACTGAAAAATGGATTGATACCACTCCAATAGTGTCTATATTGTTAGTCTATTATACTTTTCAATCGATAACATTTCCTTTCAGCGGAGTAATAAATGGACTAGGGAGACCTGAAATAAACTCTAAAATAATCATTATCAGATTTTGTGTTCTGGTACCTGCTCTCTTAATTGCTGTTTTCTACTTTCCAGGTATGTTAATTTATACATATATATTTGTTTTGATATCCTTAATATTTGATTTTTTAAAGATGATATTTAGTTTCAAATTGATTGATGGTTTGAATAAGCAGGCTATAGGTCGGTTATGGATAGAGTTGTTGTTTTTCTTTCTGATTTTAATTGTCTCTTTTATTAATTTTGATAGTAGTATTTTCAAAATATTGACATTTTTCGGTTTAAATTTTCTGTTTATTAGTCTTTCGTTGGTTTTTAACAGGCAAATGTTTTTTGAGTCATTTCTCTTATTTAAGAGAAGTATTATTTCAAAGATATAATGAGGAAGGGTAAGAATCCTATTTTAACAAAAAAAATTAATAAGAAATCTGGTTATCATAGAATTTTAATTCCAGTGTATATACCAGATTTAAATGGATATTATTCAAATTCATTTGAAGTTTTAAAGCTTTGTATTAGTAGTTTATTAAGTACTGTTCATGAAAAGTCTTTGATTACAATTATTGATAATAATTGTTGTTTAGAGGTGAAAAATTATTTAAATGACCTAGTAAGAAACCGTAAGGTTAATCAAATAATAGTTAATTCTGAAAATAATGGGAAAATAGATCCAATTGTTAGTATACTTAAAGGAACTCATGAGAATTTAATTACTATTACAGATGCTGATGTATTGTTCGCTTCTGGATGGCAAAGTGAAGTAGAAAAATTGTTTATTGATTTTCCAGAGGCTGGTATGGTTAGTCCTTTGGGAATTCCTTCGTTTTATTCTTATTTTTCAGCTTATTCTTGGTTTTATGGTATTTTAAAATATAAGATTGTTAGAGAGTATAATGACGATTTGTCTTCTGTTATTAAATTTAATGAGAGTATTGGTAGGCATCGTAGTATTAATTCGATTGAAAGTAACCCAATTTATATAAAGAATGGAAATTCAAGAGCCATGTTGGGAAATGGGCATTTTTGCGTTACAATAAGTAAAGAAGTTATCCCCTATATTCCTCTTAAATTATCAGGTAGTCAATTTAAAGGTGCTGAGGTCAATTTTATTGATTACCCGGTTGTTTTGGCTGGATTTATGCGAATTGCAACTCCAATGGGTCACGTATATCATATGGGAAATGTTTCAGAACAATGGATGTATGAGTTATTAAATGAAAATAAGTGTAATATTAATTATTTTAATATTCCGCCAAGAAAGAAAAGTATGTTTGTGTACTTATTTGGGGGTTTCCTGAGAAAAATATTTTTGAATTCATCATTTTTAAAATTTCTTGTTAAACATATTTATAAGTTGTAAATGATTACAATTGCTAAAAATATATTATATTTTGTAAAGTTTCGAATACAGAAATATTTCTTTTTACAGACTCGAAAGAAAGAACAAACAATTATTGATAAATCTATAATTGGATTTAAAAATGTCTTATTTGAAGGAAGAAATATTGTTCCTGAAAATTGTAAATTTTTTGGTAAGATTATAATTGGGTACAAGTCTACTTTAGGCTCCAGTAATTATTTTCATGGTAATATTTCAATTGGTAAATATTGTCAGTTGGGCAGTCATGTTGCAATTCATTCTACAAGTCATCCTCTTAATTATTTAACTACTTACGTTAATAGAAATCTTTTTAATGGAGAATTGACTAATCTAAAAACCGTTGAAACAATTAATATAGGGCATGATGTTTGGATAGGCCATGGCGCAATAATTCTTGGTAATATTCGAATCGGTAATGGTGCTATCATTGGAGCCGGAGCCGTTGTAAATAAAGACGTTAAGCCATTTTCTGTAGTTGCTGGCGTACCAGCAAAACTTATTAGGATGAGGTTCCATGAAAATATTATACAGGAAATAGAGGATCTCTCTTGGTGGGACTTGTCTGAATCAGATTTAGAAGCCCATAAAACCTTATTTTTTAAGGATTTTTCAAATAAAAATTCTATATATAAGTAAATTACCTATTAAGTATAATAAATTGTAATGAAAAATAATAGTATAAAAAAAGTTTTTATTTTATTACCAGATGGAATTGGATTAAAGAATTTTGCATTTAGTGAATTTTCTAAGATAGGAGAGGCGAAAGGTTTTTCAGTTATATTTTGGAATAAAACTCCGTTTAACTTACATGAACTGGGTTTACATGAACTTGAGTTGCCTAATTATAAACCTTCTTTTTTAACTTCGATACTTAAAACTGTAAAGTCTTACATTTATTTAGATTTTTTTACTAACAAATTTAATGATTCTACTTTTCAGTCTTATAAACAAAAGAAGCTTTTTTCTTTTAAAGAATTTAAATCGTTTTTTAAGTTTATTATATTTTACATATTTTATTTAATATTTAAAATAATTGGTAGAAATAAAATTCAATCATTAATTAATAGCATTGAGAGAAGAACTAAATATTATTCTGTCTGTAAAGCACAGTTGTTAGTTGAAAAGCCTAGCTTCATTTTTTGCACTAATCAACGTCCCGTCACTGGAATTTCTCCATTATTAGCCGCATCAGATTTGGGCATACCAACATCAACTTTTATCTTTTCATGGGATAATCTACCAAAGGCTACAATGGTCGTTAAAACTGATTATTATTTTGTTTGGAGTCTTTATATGAAGAAGGAGATTTTGAAATATTATAATGAAATAAAAGAATCTCAAATTATGGTAACTGGTACACCACAGTTTGAATTTTATTTCAATGATAATAATATACTCCCAAAAGAGGAATTCTATTCTCAGTATAATTTAAAATTAGACCAAGAATATATTTGTTTCTCTGGCGACGATATCACTACAAGTCCTTACGATCCCATTTATTTAAGAGATTTAGCTAATTCTATTTCCTTGTATAATCAACATGTTGATAAGAAAGTAGGTATTATTTTTAGGAGATCTCCTGTGGATCTTTCAAATAGATATCAATCGGTCTTAGATGACTTTAGAGACTTAATTCACCCAATTGATCCTGTATGGATTAGTTTTGGAAGTGTGTGGAATGAAATAATGCCTACAAGGGAAGATATAAAGCTCCTTACCAGCACGGTTTATTATTCTAAATTTGTTGTTAATTTAGGATCCTCTATGGTTTTTGATTTTATTATTTATGGAAAGCCTTGTTTTTTTGTAAATTATAATCCTAATGTTAATGATGATAATTGGTCAGTTGAAAAAATTTATAAGTATATCCATTTTAAATCAATGCCATCTATTGACTCAGTAATTTGGATAAATAGTTCGGATTCTTTTACAGAGAAAGTACGATTGATTTTGAATTCTAATAGTAAATTAGATTTATCTGAAACCAAAAAGTGGTTTGATAAAATTGTATCTGTTCCACCACCTGAAACCTCTTCAAAATGTTGGGATTATATTATCCAAATAATTCAATCTAAATAATGTATATCTCTTTTATTACCTCTGAATACCCTCATCCCAAAATCGGTTTATCTGGGGGGATTGGAACAAGTATATTCACATTGGCAAATTTGCTCACTAAAAGCGGTATTCATGTTAATGTTGTTGTTTATGGAATGAAAAGGGATGACAGTTTTGTGGACTGTGGTATTAATTTTTTTTTAGTTAAAAATGTAGTCGTTAAAGGGCTGTCCTACTTTTATACTGTAAAAAAGGTTCAAAAACTTATTACATTATTAATAGAAAAACAAGAATGTGACTTTGTGGAGGTTCCGGATTGGACTGGTTTTTCTGCATTTTTAAATGTGGATGTGCCCGTTGTCATGAGATTGAATGGTAGTGATTCTTACTTTTGCCATCTTGAAGGAAGGAAAGTTAAGTTTTTTAATAGATATCTAGAGCGAAGAGCATTTAAAAGAGCTGATTCAATTATTTCTGTAAGTGAATTTACAGGAAAAACTACTAATAATATTTTCGGTTTCAATCGTAAGTTTGTTATCATTCCTAATCCAGTAGATGTTTCAAAATATTCGAATTTTCATTTTGATGATATTACTCCAGGTAAAATTCTATATTTTGGCACATTAATTAGGAAGAAGGGTCTTTTTGAATTACCCTATATTTTTAATGAAGTTGTGAAGAATTTTCCTAATGCTAACCTTGATCTTATTGGGAAGGATTCTTTTGATATTCAAACGGGAAATCCTTCCACATGGGATTTAATTAGGCCACTTTTTACTCCATTAGCTTTGGAAAGAGTAAATTATTTAGGCCCAGTAGAATATTCTAAAATTCAAGATTACATAGATAAAGCATGTGTTTGTGTGTTCCCAAGTTTTGCCGAAGCAATGCCTGTTTCATGGTTGGAAGCAATGGCAATGAGTAAAGCAGTCGTAGCAAGTGACGTGGGTTGGGCCCCAGAAGTAATAGATGATGAAATTGATGGGTTTTTAGTAAATCCAAAGGATCACATTAAATATGCTAGCAGAATTGTATCTGTTTTGAATGATCAAAATATGCGACGTTTGATTTCCCTTAATGCTCGTCGTAAAGTAGAAAGTACATTTGCTGAAAAAAATGCCTTAGTTACTTATATTAACCATTATAGTTCTTTATGATTGTTATTTGTCATTCAAATGGTAAAGTTACAGATGTTTCTAATTTCAGAAGTAATTTAAATTTAAATTTGGAAAATTTAAATAAGTCCCTTAGTTCTGTTGTTTTTAATTATTCTTCCCTTTTTCCTTCTGAAACTATAGTTTGGTGCGAAGTTGAATTTAAAGAGTTAATCAATCTTGAATACATATACGAAAATCTTGAAGCCTCTAATATTTTATTAAGCTATTCTGTATCTGGCAAGTATATACTTGATAGTAGAATTCAATTTATAGATACTACTTTTTTCTCATCCCCTTGTAGAAATACCAAAAGTACCACTTATATAATGAGTTCAGAGGTTGGCTGTGTGTCTGCCATTGTTCTAAATAATTATAAATATTTACATAATTCATCGAAAGATGATGATTTTGATTTTATTCTTTGTTCTATTTCTAAAGTATTTCATCCATCTGGGTTATTTAGTTATTCTGAGCCGAAACTGGTTAATTGTAAAGGGAGAATAACTAAAGTAAATCTTGGAGATATTTATGTGGTTTTTAAGTTTGTCAGTCAGCATTGGAAGAGAAAATGGATAGTATTTTTGTTCATATCTTTATTGTTAAAAGAAAAGAATTTTTTTATTCTGCCTTTAATTGTTTCATTTTTTTATAAAAGAAAATTGAACAATATTATTAATATTTTCCCTTTGAGAAATGTTGAAAATAGAAATAACAATAATCATAGTTTTAAATCTGTTGATGTTATAATACCTACTATTGGTAGGAAAGATTATGTAGAGAGATTTTTAAGTGACCTTTCCTATCAAATATTGCTTCCAAAGAATGTTATTATTATTGAGCAAAATCCCGTTTTAAATTCTAATTCTGAACTGGATTTTCTTAATTCCCAAATATATCCTTTCAATATTATTCATCGTTTTATCCATAAGACAGGTGCATGTAATGCTAGAAATATTGGTCTTGAGTTGGTAGAAAGTGAATGGGTTTTTTTAGCAGATGATGATATTAGCATTGCTAAAACATTTTTCGATAACTTTTTCAAAAATCCAATTCTTAGGTCTGACCGTGCCTTTTCTTTTAGTTGTCTAAAACCAAATGAAATTAAAAAGTTTTCAATTCCTATTCAATGGGATACCTTTGGTGGAGGATGTAGTATTATTCCTAGTTCAATACTGAGTAAGGTTAAATTTGATACCAAATTTGAATTCGGATTTGGTGAAGATTCCGACTTTGGCATGCAGATAAGAAAGTTAGGCGTGGATATTATATATCTTCCTGTTCCCGAAATTGTACATTTTAAAGCTCCTATAGGAGGGTTTAGATATAAAAGGGAGTTTTTATGGGATGGTGAACCTTTAACCCCCAAGCCTTCTCCAACTGTTTTTCTTTTTTTCCTTAAACATAAAACTAATATTCAATTGTATTCATTTAAATTTTTCCTGTTTTTGGGATATTATCGGAATCAAAGTGTGAGAAATCCAATTAAGTATTATTTTCAATTTAAAAAACAATGGATATTGAGTCAAAAGTATGCTCTAAAATTGATGGATCAATGAAATTAAGTGTTATCATTTGTACCTTTATGAGAGTAGAATCTCTGGAATTAATCTTAGATTCGATTGACAAACAAAATAGACTTCCTGATCAAGTAATTATTGTTGATAGTTCCTTTAATGATTCTTGTAAAAAATTAGTTGAAAATTCTAATTATTCTTTCGTTTATAGCTATACTTTGGTCGGAGAGGAATTCCGTGGCTTAACCCTTCAAAGAAACTTTGGGATTTCTAAGGTAGATTCTTCTATGGATCTAGTCTCTTTTTTAGACGATGATTTGGTTTTAAAAGCTGATTATTTTGAGAAGATTGTTTCCACCTTCCAAAAGTATGAATCGGCGATTGGTGTAGGTGGTATTGATCTTGTAGAAAACACTTTCTTTGAAACTGATAAAAAATCTCCTTCTTTTTTTTATTATGAGCTAGATGGTTGGTTTATAAAGGAATCTTTAAGGAATCTAGTAAGAAAGTCCTTCGGCCTTATGTCAAATAAGCAACCATTTGTTGTTCCTCCTTATGGTCATGGTAGGTCTGTGCTACCCCCTAATGGAAAGGTTTATGCAGTGGAGCACTTTATGGGTGGTATTGCAACTTATAGATTATCCTTGTTTAAGGAAATTTCATTTTCCGAATATTTTCAAGGTTATGGCCTATATGAAGATTTTGATTTTTGTGTAAGAGCTTTAAAATTTGGTAAACTTTACATCAATACCGCAGCGCAAGTCTGGCATTATCATGATGATTCTGGTAGACCTAATTTTTTTAAATATGGAAAAATGGTTGTAAGAAACGGCTGGTTTGTCTGGAAATTAAGGTTTACTAACATCAGTGCCATTAATGTTTTTAAATGGCACATGATTACTTTGTTACTTGCGAATCTTAGGCTTGTTAATTCTATTTTAGGCCCTAACCGTAAAAAAGCATTTTTAGATTATTGTGGTCGTATGGTAGGTTGGGTATCATTATTTTTTGATTCACCTAAAATTGTTAGATAGATTATTTTATTATTTTAAATGAGACTTCTTATCGTTACTCATGTTTCTCATATTTATTTTGAGAATAAATATTACGCTTATGGTCCATATATTCGTGAGATGAATTTATGGGGCAAATATTTTGATGAGATTATAATAGTTGCTCCACTTAAATTAAATGATAAGCCATCTACTATAGATCTTTATTATTTAAATAATAATATTAGATTTATGTCTATATCAGAGTTTAATTTTACAAATTCTTCTGAAATTATTAGAGCCATTTTCATTTCTCCACTTGTTATATACAAGATTTTTAGGGGAATGATCGTATGTGATCATATTCATTTGCGATGTCCTGGAAATATGGGCCTCTTGGGATGTCTGATTCAGGTTTTTTTTCCTTGGAAAAAGAAAACTGCAAAATATGCTGGAAACTGGGATCCTAAAAGTGTTCAGCCTTTTTCATATAAACTTCAGCAGAAAATTCTGAACAACTCGATTATTACCAAGAACATGAAGGCGCTGGTGTATGGAAATTGGTCTGGACTTTCCAAAAATATCTTACCTTTCTTTACCGCTTCTTATTCTAATTCAGATATAGTAGTTTTGGAAAAATCTATGCCTAAGACGGGAAATACTTTGAATCTGATTTTTGTCGGGAGTCTAGTTTCTGGTAAAAATCCACTCATCGCATTGCACTCCCTTAAGCTTTTGGTTGATAGAGGATATCAAGTTCATCTCAATGTTTGTGGAAATGGAGATCAGTATGATCTGTTAATGGAATACATAGAGAATAATAATCTTAATAAATTTGTCAGCCTCACTGGAAACGTCAATGCTATAGAGCTAAAAAACCATTACCAAAAATCTCATTTTCTTATATTTTTGTCGGACAGCGAAGGTTGGCCCAAAGTTGTCGCTGAAGCTATGTTTTTTGGTTGTCTTCCGCTTACCACTTCCGTGTCTTGTGTTCCCGACATGCTGGGGTATGGAGAGCGAGGAGATTTGATTCATAAGGATTCCAAACAGGTTTTGGAGTCAATCGAATATTATTTTGAAAACCCTGAGGAATACCAATTAAAATCTAATAAAGCCAGAGTATGGTCAAATCATTATACTTTGGAATTATTTCAATCTGAAATTTCTAAGTTAATTTAAGCATGTACAAAGAAGGCGTTTATTTTACTGATATCACCCGTCATCAAGAAGATACTGATTCTAAGGTTATGGCGATTTCCCGCTTGCTTTTCCCAATTTTGTCTCAACTCAAAATTCCTGTTTATTCTTATGCTGATGTGGGTTGTGGATCAGGCGGAGTGATAAAAGCTATGAAGGAGAAATTGAAAGTGGAAGGGTTTCAGGTTAGAAATATCCAAGGATTTGACATCTCTCCCCATGTTGCCCAGCTCAAAGAGGAGGGAATCGTATTTAAAATGGCTGACTTCATTTCAGAAGGAGAATTGATGGATTTGGTTACGCTAACTGATGTATTTGAACATGTTCCCGATCCCGTCAATTTTATTAAAGGGATCGCAAAAAATGCCAAAATCATAGCATTCCACATACCATTGGATGACTGTGTGAGTGTAAATTTTAGAAATCTCCAACGGGCAAAAATTAAAAATCCAGGACATTTGATCTTTTTGAACACAAATTCAGCTTTAAACCTAATCACTCAATCAGGTCTTAAAATTTTAGATTACGATTATTCCCTTGAAACATTGTCTGCACCTTCAAACAATGAGACTCTTTTACAAAAAATTTCCTCTCCTTTAAAATTGGTTATTTCCAAAATCAGTCCTTGGCTATTGGCTAAATTATTTGGTTTCAGTTTGGTTGTGATTGCAAAAAATGAAAACATCAACACTCCTGACTAGACCAATTAAAGTAGTTCAGCTGGTGGATTCCCTGGATCTAGGGGGGACCGAAAGGATGTCTGTCAATATAGCTAATTCTTTGCCTAATTTTGGATATGAAAGCCATCTGCTGGTCACAAGGAGGTTGGGTGGATTGGCCTCATTTGTGCAGGAGAAAGCGAATTTGAAAGCTTTCAACAAAAAAAGCAAATTCGATTTCTTGGCTTTTTTCAGGTTACTTCTACACTTGAGAAAAATTTCCCCTACGATTTTTCATGTTCATCAGACTTCAATATTCTGGGCAATTCTGCTTAAATGGTTTCTTCCACAAACTAAATTGATTTGGCATGATCACTTCGGTCAAAGCGAAATGCTAAAAATATATTCGAGGAAGGAAATGAACTGGATGATGCCTTATATTGATGCTGTCATTACAGTAAATGACAGAATCAAAGACTATTGGAAGGAAAGATTTCCCAGTCGGGCAAATTCAATATATTATCTAGCGAATTTCCCTGAATTTATTGAAATCGAAAGAAATCCATCGCAAGAGGGAATTCTATATATTATTAATATTGCCAACATCAGGAAGCAAAAAGATCAACTCACCCTTCTTGATGCACTTGGATTAATCAAACAAAAGGGGTATAAATTTAAAGTTGATCTTATTGGAGAATTCGTTGAACATGAATGGCTTGAATTAGTGAAAAATCGGATAATTGACCTTCGCCTGGATAAGGAAGTGCAAATTTTAGGTCCCGTTAACCACCTTATTCCGTACCTGGAAACTGCTCATATAGGTATCTTAAGTTCAGAGTCGGAAGGATTGCCCGTGGCTCTTTTAGAATACGGTATGGCAGCACTTCCTACAATTGTTACTCAAGTGGGTCAGTGTGATGAAGTTTTAGGCTATGGAAAATATGGATGGGTTGTACCACCAAAATCTGCTATCCAACTTGCCTCAGCTATTGAAGAGGTGATTTTGGATCCATTTAAAGCAGAATTTATAGGCCGGGAATTTAAAGCTCATATCCAAAAGAATTATGGCCCAAGAAATTTTATGTGCGAATACCAAGGAATCATTTCACACTTGGAAAGTGTTCGGGGAAGTAAATTCAAAGCAGTATGATTAAGCGGATTATTCTTTCTCACAACTACTTTTTTTGGATAATATTCCACATCATCCTTGGAATTGTATCCTCAATATCTCCTTATGGATTAATTATCTGGTTCTATCTGGTAGTAGGGACTTCCTTTTTCATGATTGTTAGATTGAAAAGCATTTTTCCTTACATCGCTTTTATAACTTATCTGATTTCATTTGAGCTATTGGCGAGGATGTCACAAACCTCACCTTTCATACCCTATGAACTGGGTAAATATCTTCTATGCTTTATGTTGATTTTGGGAGTGATTAAATACGGGCATAAAAATTACCTGGGATTACTTTTGGTTTTACTCCTTGTTCCTGCAATATTTTTTGATTTATCCGGAAAAGTGGACAGTCAAGCCTTAGTTTTTAACTTATTGGGTCCGATTAATGTTGGACTGGCAGTCTGGTTTTTTTATGGAAAAAGCATTACGAAACTTCAATTAATTAAGTTACTTAGAATTAGCCTTTTTCCACTTATAGCTGTTTTATTTTCTACTATATTCAAAACACCATCTTACGATAACTTGGAATTCACTTTAGGTGCAAATTTTTCTACCAGTGGAGGAGGTGGTTCAAATCAGGTATCTACAGTTTTAGGCTTAGGCATTTTTATTTGTTTTTTATTTTTAATAAATAAATGGAAGATAACAGGATTTAGAATTATTGATTTTTTCCTTTTTTTTCTATTTGGTTTTCAAGGACTTCTTACTTTCTCTAGAGGTGGAATTATTGGCGGAGTTATTGGAATTTTGATAATTTTTCTGTTTGTTTTAACGAGTGCGGAGTCAGAAAAAAAGAGATTTAAACTTCCTCGACTTGGAAAAATATTATTGACAGCAACCATTTTAATCATTATAACTTTTCAAGTTGCAGACAATTTAACTGGTGGTTTATTGGGATTAAGGTATTTGGGAGAGACTGAAGGGACATTGGCTGGAACTAAAGAAAAGTCAATAGATTCAATTACAACTGGAAGATTTAATATTTTTATTGAAGATATAGCGCTTTGGGAGGAAAATGTGGTGTGGGGTGTTGGTGCAGGTAGTTCTTCATTTTTAAGAACAGAAAGCCAGTTTTATTTTTCTCATGTAGAGTTAAGTAGATTGTTGGCAGAGCATGGGATATTTGGACTGATTTATTTTTTAATTCTTGTCTATATCATGTTTAGATTGATTTTGTCTAAAAGACCGCCGATGGAAAAAGGGATCTTAGTTGCATTTTTCATTATTGCAATTTACACCACATTTCATGCAGCAATGAGAACATACCTAACACCTTTGTTTATCGGATTGAGTTTAATGGAAATAAAAATGCTGAAACCCAAATCAAAGGTTTCTAAAGAAGAAATAGAAAAGAATGTCAATCAAAATTTCAGACCAGTTCTTTAATGTTTACAATAGAAAGATTGTTGAGACTGAAAAAATATCCTCTTAACGAGGCTATAAATGAACTACGAGTCATTCAGTCTTTTTCAAAAGAGGAATATTACACATGGCAAGAAAATAAAAAATGGGAATTGGCTAAGTTTCATTTCCAATATAATCCACTTTACAAAAAAATGGTTGGAAATTACCTCCCTGAAACATGGAGTGACTTGCCGATTGTCCATAAAAAAGACCTCCAAAAAAATCCTGATCTCTTACTTTCAAAAGGGCTTAAAAAAGAAGATTTCCATTTTGGAAGTACGTCGGGATCTTCAGGGATCCCTCTAAAATTCGCCAGAGATAAATTCAGCCATAGTATAACTTGGGCTCTGATATTGGATAGATACAGCAAGCTGGGCATTTCTTCGTCCGACCTACAGGCAAGGTTTTTTGGGATTCCGTTGATTAAATCGGCCTATTACAAGGAGCGTGTTAAGGATTATTTAATGAACAGATATCGATTTGTTATATTTGATATCTCGGACTCTGCATTAGATGGATTCATTCAAAAATTCAGAACAACACCTTTCAAATACTTATACGGTTATACCAATTCTCAACTCACTTTTGCAAGGCATCTCAAATCAAAAGGATTGACACTTAAAGAACTTTGTCCTACTGTTTCTGGTAGTATCGTCACCAGCGAGCAATGTACTGATGAGGACAAAGTGTTTTTGGAGGAAGTATTTCAGATTCCGGTTTACAATGAATATGGCGCAGCAGAGGTGGCCTTTCTCGCTATGACTGACCCATCAGGTGTAAGAAGATTATCTAACGAAACAGTTTTATCCGAAGTGTTGGATGATGATGGTGAAGTAGTAGGTGAAGGAGAGACTGGCAGGCTTATTTTTACTAATCTATTCAACACTGCTATGCCCTTTATACGTTATGAGGTAGGCGATTTTGGGGCCATCCAAAAAGATCCTATTTTAATACAGGACAAATTGATAGGTCTGCAAGGAAGATTGAATGATAAGGTAATGTTGCCTTCTGGTAAAGTGGCAGCAGGATTCTCCATCTACTATGTTTCCAAACATTTGATGAGCACTTTTGGCCACATCCATGAATATCAGGTGCAGCAGCTAAGTTTAGGAAAATTTCTCATATTCATTGTGATGGACCGTGAACTTGATGATTTTGCAATTAAATCCATCCAAACGGCCTTTGATACCTATCTGGAAAAAGGCCTTGAAATTGAAATTAAGAAGGTCGAATACATCAACCGGGAGAAATCAGGAAAGCTGAAACATTTTATTTCCCATTTGAGGCAAGACGGCAAATAATGAAGATCCTTTATTTCTACCAATACTTTGCAACATCCAAAGGAAGCTGGGGAACTCGCATTCATGAGTTCACCCGGGAATGGGTGAAAAAAGGACATCATGTTACTGTGGTAACCAGTGTCTATTCCAAATCTGATGTTTTGGCATCCAAGTTTATTGATACCCAATACTTTGATGGAGTCAAAGTCATTATTATCAATGTCAGGATCGATAACCGTCAACCCTTCCTCAAACGGATTTTTTCCTTTTTGACCTATTCTCTGCTTTCTTGTTGGTATGCTCTTACCTATCCTGCCCAAGTGGTGATTGCGTCCAGCGGACCGATTACTGTCGGGATTCCTGGATTGATTGCAAAGCTGATCAGAGGGAGGAAGCTTGTCTTTGAAAGCCGGGATTTATGGCCAGATGGTGCAATTGAACTTGGTATAATCAAAAACTCAGTGATGATCAAGGCTGCTCGGTGGTTTGAAAAGTTGTGCTATCGTTCCTCAGATCTAATCGTCGCCCTTTCCATAGGGATGGAAAAAGAGATTATGGCAAAATCCCCCGATCGAAATGTGATTACAGTGACCAATGCAGCAAACATTACGCTTTTTTCAACTCCAAGGCCTTTTCCAGCAAAACTTGGAATTCGCCCTAAAACCTATGCTATCTACACCGGAAATATCGGAGAGGTAAATAATTCACTTTGGTTGCTTGAAGCCGCAAAGGTTCTTCAGAAAAAAGGATCTTCGTTGAAGATATTGATGATAGGAGAAGGGCAACAGCGTGAATTGATTGATCAGCAGATCAAGGATCATAAGTTGGAATCCCTTCTTCGTTGGCCTCTTATGCCTAAAGAGAATTTGGTGTTTTTGGTTCAACATGCGCTCGTTTCACTAGTTCCGCTAAAAGGAACTCCTGTTTTGGATACGTCCTCCCCAAATAAGTTTTTCGAATCGCTCTCAGCCGGAGTACCTGTCGTTCAGAATACCCAAGGCTGGATGAAAGACTTTTTGGTCGAACATCAAGTTGGTTTTACCCTTCCTCCAAATGATCCGGAAGCACTGGCAGATCTGCTGATTTCTCTTGCTTTAGATCCGGAACATCTTGCTGGAATGAAAGACAGGGCCTTGAAAATTTCCAGCATTGAGTTTGATAAAAACAGGCTGGCAGAAAGAATGATTACTGCAATCGAATCCATTGTAATATGAAATACCTCCTAACTGGTGGGAACGGTTTTCTGGGAAAATATTTAGCAAAAAGCCTTGCATCCAAAGGTGAGTTGATACAGCTTGGGCGATCTTCTCAATCGGATATTTATGTGGATTTTTCAGGGGAAGTTCCCTCAGTACCCGAGGTCGATATGGTGATCCATGCCGCAGGGACTGCTCATTTCATTCCCAAAACTTTAGAAGAAAAAGCGCTCTTTCACACAGTTAATGTTCAAGGTACTGAAAAGCTCCTGAAACGAATTTCGGGAAATATCAACAAACCAAAAGCATTTATATTCATCAGTTCAGTTTCAGTGTATGGCCGAGACACTGGAGCGTTAATTACAGAAGAGGCTCCTCTTTTGGGGACTACTCCTTATGCTGTCAGTAAAATCCAGGCTGAACGACTGATTGTAGAATGGGGGGAAAAGGAAGGGATTTCCACTTTTATCCTCAGATTGCCTTTAATAGTTGGCGAAAATGCCCCAGGTAATCTTGGTGCTATGCATAAAGCTATTCAGGCTGGCTATTATTTCCGTGTGGGAAATGAGGATTCCTGCAAATCCATGGTTCTGGCAGAGGATGTTGCTAGATTGGTTCCAACCCTAACAACTTCCAAAGGAGGAATTTTTAATCTTACAGATGGCGTAGATCCCAAGATTTCGGACTTAGATAGTGCCATGGCCGACAAATTGAATAAAACTGTAAGAGTGATTCCACAGACCTTTATCAAACTATTGGCAAAATTTGGGGACACAATTTCAATGTTTCCAATTAATACATACAGACTCGAAAAACTAACCGGCCATTTGACTTTTGATTGCAGTAAAGCAAAACAGGAACTCAATTGGTCTCCCAAACCTGTCCTGAGCTGGTTTTCAAATTAAGCAAATGGTAAAAATTTTATTTTTAGGCGAAACCTATCGTGCAGATGCCAAAAGCTGGATAAAGGGTATAGAACGTGAATCGAAAACCCAGCTGGAAACAATGGAAATTAGAAGAAGCAATTCTAGACCTGGAAGGATATTCAATTCACTTCTGTTTTTCTTTCAAATTCTGAAAACCCGCTTCGGATCCAAATACGACCTTGTATTGGCAGAAAGAGCCACGAGCTATGGGATGTTTTCTCTTTTGGTTCATGCGAAAGTCCGAATTGTTGCCCAACAGGGAATTACAGATGCATTTCCCGAAGAGGGCTTTTCGGGTTTTTATAAGCGAATTATTCAGCGCTTGGTTTATCAAAAAGTGGATATGATCCATGCGTGGGGACATGTGATGTCCTATGCTATGCTTAATTCAGGAGCAGCACCGCATAAAATTCTTGTTTTACCTAAAGGTATTGATTTGGATCTTTATCGATTTTCCTATCCTGATAAAACTTCCGACCGCTCTTTAAGTTTGATTGTCACACGCTCTTTATTTGAACTTTACAGACATGAGGATATCCTGAAAAGTATTTCTATCCTTAGAGATAATGGTTTTAAAGTCAAGGTGGTGTTGGTGGGAGATGGACCCGAGAAACCAAAACTTGTCAAACTCTGCAGTGAATTGAACATACAGGATCAGGTGAACTTTACGGGTTTAATCGCAAATGATAAACTACCGGAATTGCTCAGTCAATCTTCTTTTTATGTCGCTTTCCCGACAACAGAGGGAGTCTCCAGCTCTTTGTTTGAAGCAATGGCAACAGGTTGTTTTCCAATAGTTTCGGATCTTCCTGCCAACCAGGCCTTTTTATCCCAAAAAAAGAACGGAATTTTAGTTCCCGTTGAAAATGTTTCCCAGCTTGCCGATTCAATTCGATATGCAGTCGAACACCCCGGTATGGTGGAAAGGGCAATTTGGAGAAACAGGAAATACATAGAAAAACAAGTAGATTTTAAAAAGAATATGAATGTGATTTATCAGAGATATTTAAGTTTATTAGCTAAAAAATCCGCCTGATTATGTGTGGAATTGTAGGGTTTTGGAATTATAATAATCAACCTGCCTCTTCGGATTTGGTTTATAAAATGAGGGAAAGTCTGCACCACCGTGGACCTGATGCCGGGGCTCATTGGATAAAAGGTGCATTAGCTCTCGGACATCGCCGTCTATCAATTATAGATCTAAGTGAATCTGCAAATCAGCCTTTTCACTCTCCTTGCGGTAATTATACCCTTGTCTTTAACGGAGAAATTTTCAATTATCAAACTTTCTATTCTGAACTTAGGCATAAGGGTTATGTCTTTAAGACTACCTCGGATACAGAAGTTTTGCTCTTTTTATTGATGGAGTATGGATTGGAGGCTTTGAACCGTATGAATGGATTCTTTGCCTTTGCATTTTTTAATAACCAATCTCAAGAATTGATTTTGGCTAGAGACAGGTTTGGAGTAAAACCGTTGTTTTTCTACCCTTCGGATCACGGGTTTTACTTTGCAAGTGAATCAAAGGCTTTTTTTGCTGCAGGCCTGACTAAAGAAATCGAAGAAGAGAACATGGATGAACTCTTCCTTTATCGCTTCAATGCAGGCAAAAATTCGGTGTTCAAAAACGTCCAGAAATTACTTCCCGGACATTGGATGAAAATCACGGAATCCGGGAAAAGAATCTTAGAGGAACGCTGGTTTCATTTGGGTGATCAAATCCTTGCTCAACCTGAAATCAAAAAACCACTGAAATGGTTTGAGGAAACTTTCCACCAAAGTATCAAACTGAGAATGATAGCTGATGTGAAAGTCGGAACTTTGCTGAGTGGAGGTTTGGATTCTAGCAGCACGATCTTCAGCCAATCGAAGCAGGGATTTAAAGACCTTAGTACCTGGAATGTTGCATTTAGTGATGCAAGACACGATGAATCGCACCTCGCTCGGAAACTTTCAGGAGCCCTTGGCGCATCCTTTAATTCGTTCGAATTCAAAGAGGAGGAATTGGTGGACTTAACCCGCGACTCCATCCGTTTCCATGATGAGCCGATCATGCATTTCTCGGATGGTCATTTACTGGGAATTTCAAAAAAAGCGAAAGAGAAAGTTTCTGTTCTCCTCAGCGGAGAAGGTGCCGATGAAATTCTCGGAGGATATGTCCGGTACAAAATCCATGACCGGGCGATGCGGTATAGACTCCTTTCTTTAATACGGTTTGTTCCGGATCGTTGGCTTAAAAATGAGCGCCTTCGAAAAATGAAGCGCTACCTCCAAATGAACAATAGAGAGGCTGAGATTCTCATGAATGCCAATGAATTGTATCCATCAGATTTGCAGAATCTAGGTTTAAATGCAGCGAAACTTCTGGACGAATATAGAATTGGGATTTTGGAGGAGGCCAAAAAAGTATACCCCGGAAATAGGTATCGCCAACTGCTTTATCTTGAGCAGCATACGCATCTTTATACCCTAAATGATCGAAATGACCGAACTACAATGGGGGCATCAATCGAATGTCGTGACCCTTTCCTTGATCCAAATTTGGTGATAGGAACAGGCAGCCTTCCGGACACCTATTTTCGGAGCAACGGAAAAGGAAAATATCTTTTAATGGATTCAATTGGGAAGCAGCTTCCTGATTATATCACCAAGCATAGAAAAGTGGGGCTTTCCGTGCCGTGGGAAACCCTAATTTTAAGTCAACCTTATCTCCGCGAGATCTTGGAAGATCTGCCAAAATCCAATCTTTTTGCATTCAAGCCTTATTGTTACCTTGATGTGAATGGGATCGTGGCTGGCTTTAAAAAAGATCCAGTTCGATACTATCCAATTATTCGCCAGGTGTATTTTACAGCTTGGTGGTACCGAATTAATTTTGAGAAAGAATGAAAAAGAAATAGAATCTTTTGAATAGATGAAATCTCCTTTGAAGGAATAGCAGGCCTACCGATTTGTTTCTTTATTAATTCAAAAATCTAGCAGACGAAAAAAGTGAAAGAGTGTACTGCATATAGGCTTTTTTCAAATTAAATTCTTATTTGGATTATCTAATATTATTGTTGTTGAAAAATATAAAATAAGTATGTTTTTATTATTTGTTAACCTAATATGATTATTGCTGAAATTGCTCAAGCCCATGACGGTAGTCTAGGTAACGCACATGCATTTATTGATGCCCTGGCAGAGACTGGAGTGGATGCTGTAAAATTCCAAACCCATATCGCAGAAGCTGAAAGCTCAGAATTGGAACCTTTTAGGGTAAAATTCTCACTGCAGGATTCAACGCGTTATGAGTATTGGAAGAGGATGGAGTTTACGCCTGATCAATGGCAGGGAATCCAGGCTCATTGTCATCAAGTCGGATTAAAATTCATTTCTTCTCCATTTAGCAATGCTGCTGTTGACATACTCGACTGTATTGATGTAGATGTCATTAAGATCGGATCTGGAGAAATCAGTAATCTTCTAATGTTAGAAAAAATAGCCCGAACTGGTAAACCCATTATTCTGAGTTCAGGTATGAGTGACCTGGATGAGTTGGAAAAGACAATTGACTTTCTGAAATCTTTTTCAAATCCACTATCACTTCTTCAATGTACTACAGCTTACCCTACATTGCCCGAGCAATGGGGACTCAATGTCATTGGAATTCTGAAAGAAAAATTTAGGATCCCAGTTGGCTTTTCGGACCATAGCGGCAATATTTTTGCCTCATTGGCTGCAGCTACTTTGGGGGCTGAAATTTTTGAATTTCATGTTGTATTTGACAAAAGACAGTTTGGTCCGGATACAATCGCAAGTATTACTATAGACCAGACAAAAACTTTGGTTCAGGGTATTAAAGAAATTCAAAAAGCGCTGGCAAATCCGATTGAAAAATCTGAGGTAAGTAAATACACCGAGCTAAAAAGGATTTTTGGAAAATCACTTGCCATAAATAAAGACCTAAAAAAGGGAACTGTTCTTCAATTTGAAGACTTAGAGTCCAAGAAACCGGGAGATCAGGGCATCTCCGCATCAGATTATCAATCAGTGTTAGGAAAATCTTTGACAAGGGATTTAAATAAATGGGACTTTCTTAAGATTGAAAATATCCAAAAAGGAGAATGAAAAGAAAAATATGTGTAGTAGTAACTGCAAGACCATCTTACTCAAGAATTAAAACTGCTCTTGAAGCTATCAGGAACAATCCAAAGCTTGAACTTCAACTTGTGGTTGCCGCCTCCGCACTTTTGGATAGATATGGTAGTGCAACCAAGACCATAGAAAATGATGGTTTTGAAATAGCCGCTAAGGTATTTAACGTGTTGGAAGGCGAAAATTTAACTGCCGCTGCTAAAACCACCGGCATTGGAATCTTGGAACTTTCAACTGTATTTGATAATCTAAATCCTGATATCGTGGTGACGGTTGCAGATCGATTTGAAACGATGGCCACGGCAATCTCAGCAGCGTATATGAATATTCCGCTTGCCCATATTCAAGGAGGAGAAGTCACCGGCAACATCGATGAGAAAGTCCGGCATTCCATCACTAAATTATCTGATTATCACTTTGTGGCATCCCAAGAAGCTTACCACCGGGTTTTGCAGTTAGGTGAAATGGCTGAGAATGTTTTTAACACAGGTTGTCCTAGTATTGATTTGGCTAATCAAGTTCTTAGCAAGCCCTTGCTTGACTTTGATCCGATTCAAAAGTACGGTGGAGTGGGTGGAAACCCTGATTTTTCTTCGGGCTATTGGGTAGTTATGCAACACCCTGTCACAACTGAAGTGGATCACTCCCGATCCCATATTGAGGAGACCCTGCATGCAATGCATGCACTGGATGAACCGGTTTTTTGGTTTTGGCCAAATGTTGACGCAGGTGCAGATGGAACAAGTACCGGTATTCGGGCATTTCGGGAAAATCACCAATTGGATAAGTTCCATTTCTTTAAAAACATGGATCCAACGGATTTCCTCAAACTTCTCGTTAATAGCAAAGGTTTGATCGGAAATTCATCTGTAGGAATCAGAGAATGCGCTTTCTTGGGAGTGCCAGTGGTTAATATCGGAAGTAGACAAAATAAACGCGAAAGAGGTTTTAATGTTCATGATGTTGCTTATGACCGAGTAGAAATCCTTGAAACTATCGAAAATATCAAATCCTCCCAGAGACCCCAATCGTCGTATATCTATGGCGGTGGAGATGCGGGTCAAAAGATCGCCAATCATTTGGCGGAAGTACAGTTGATTTTTCATAAGACAATTACATTTTAAATGAAAATCCTTGGTGTAATTCCTGCTAGGGGAGGATCAAAAGGGGTACCTGGAAAAAATATAAAATTTCTGGGAGGTAAACCACTTTTGGCTTATTCATATGAAGCAGCAAAAAATTCTCAAAAGCTTGATGATTGTATCCTAAGTACCGATGATGAAGAAATTGCTGAAGTAGGTAAAAATCTGGGACTTTCCGTTCCGTTTTTAAGACCCTCAGAACTAGCCACAGATTCAGCACCAACGCTTCTTAGTCTGGTTCACGCAATTGAATATTTCCGAAATAAAGGGGTACAATACGATGCAATTTGCCTTCTACAACCTACCTCTCCTTTCAGGCCAGTTAATTTGATTGATGTCGCAATAGATAAATTCCTGTCAAGTGGGGCTGATTCCTTGGTTACTGTTTTACCCGTTCCTGATCATTATAACCCTCATTGGGTATTTGAACCCAATCAAGGAGGATTTTTGAAAATTGCTACCGGAGAAAATAACCTAATTTCACGAAGGCAAGATTTGCCACCAGCTTATATTAGGGATGGAAGTATTTATCTGATTCGAACAGATATAATCTTATTAGGCTCCCTTTATGGGAACTCCATTAGCTATTTAATTAATGATCCAGAGTATTATGTCAACATTGATACTCCAGAAGATTGGAAAAAGGCAGAACAATGGATTTCAGTAAATAAAGAGAAAATAATTTAACATGTGTGGAATTGCGGGATCAATAGGGCCTAATCCCTCAGTAAGGGATGTTAAGTCTATGTGTGCAGCTATGATTCATAGAGGGCCAGATAATACGGGTACATTTGAGGATGATAACTGTATATTGGGTCAGAATAGACTCAGTATTTTAGATCTTTCCGTAGCAGGAAACCAACCTTTTTATTCAGAAGATGGAAGATATGCAATGGTTTTCAATGGCGAAATATACAATTATATTGAGCTGAAATCTAAGTTTAAGGATCATGTTTTTAAATCAAATTCAGATACTGAAGTACTGTTAGTTGCTTTCCAGAGGATGGGAATTAAGGCTCTTCCACTTCTCAACGGCATGTTTTCTTTTGCGGTTTGGGATAAGCATCTGAAAAAACTTACTGCTGTTCGGGACCGTTTTGGAGTGAAGCCATTTTACTATGGTTTTAAAGATGAGAATTTATATTTTGCTTCTGAAATTCGCCCATTGTTTGAAGTAGGTTTTCCAAAAGAACCAAACATAGAAGTATGGTCAGAATATTTAAATAGGGGAGGGTATTCAGTTGGAGATTCTACTTTTTGGAAAGGAGTTACAAACTTGAAACCAGGACATTTATTGGAATGGCAGGAATCTAAATTACAAGTCAGGAAATGGTATGATTTTGAACAAAATATTGCCGAAATATGGTGTGAAAATAAGCCTGACCCAAAATCTAGAATAAAAGAATTGTTGCTGGATTCTACCCGACTTCGCTTTCGCTCAGATGTACCGGTAGGATTTAACCTAAGCGGTGGATTGGATTCATCGATGTTATTTGCCTTAATTTCTAATCAGTTTCCTGAAAAAACACAAATTGAAGCTTTCACATTTTATACTGGGGATGAGCGATATGATGAACTATCTTATGTGGAAAATTTGGTTAAGGGTAGCTCTTATCGCTTAAATAAAGTTAAACTATCATCAGGAGAAGTGCCTGATTTGGCTGATGAATTAGTTAATAACATGTCTGAGCCATATGGTGGCTTACCTACAATTGCCTATTCAAAACTTTTTAAAGTAGCCAATGAAAAAGGGTTCAAAGTTCTTTTGGATGGCCAAGGAGCTGATGAGGCCTGGGCAGGTTATGATTATTATTTTAATTCTAACAATTCAAACGTTCAGGGAACTAATGCATCACCATTTCGTCCGGGGGTTTTGGTTCCAGAATTACGTGACTATCCTCAAGGGAAAAGCCAATCAAAACCTTTCCCCGAAGACTTGCTTAACCAGCAATACAAGGACATTTTCAATACCAAACTACAAAGAGCTTTACGTTTCTCTGATCAGATGTCAATGAAGTACAGTACAGAACTTCGAGAGCCTTTTTTGGATTTTCGCTTGGTAGAAGAAGTCTTTGCTTTGCCTTTGGAGTTGAAGAGGCAAGGAAAAATTCAAAAATGGTTGTTCCGTGAAATCGCGGCAGATTTTCTGACTAATTCCTTAAGATTAGCTCCTAAAAGACCCCTTCAAACCCCTCAAAGGGAATGGTTAAGCCAAGAATTACAGCCTTGGGCTATGGATCATATTCAAACTTTGGATAAAATTGGTTGGTTTGATATGGACAAAATCCAAAAAGAGGTGGATTTATTTATGAAAGGTAATAATGATAGTAGTTTCCATATTTGGCAATGGATTAATACAGCTTTAATTTTTAAATAGCAGATGATAGGTAATTATTTCCCCATTGTTTTTTCCTCTAAAGGCCATAAAAGAGTTAATAATTAAGGATAGTATTCTATTATACAGTCTAAATTTTAGCTTAAATTTTGAATTCCCTTACCTGCGTTCACCAAACAAAATATTTATAGAATCATATAGGGGAGGATAGGTACATACAAATCAGGGTGAAAACACTAAACTTTGGCTCTGTAACTTGATCTATTAGGAAAGAGGAGCACCTCTCAGTTAGTGGCTTTTACTCTGGACTTTTATCTTAGCAGAGATGAATGATTTAATCTCCTAAGGAGTCAGAGGTATCCGTGTTGAATTTACAACTGAATGCTAGATAAATATTCAAATTTTTCACTATCCTATTCTCTATTTCAAGAATATGTGTCTTAAAAATCCTCAGCTTTTTGGCCGCATTATCAAAAAATACTAATTTTTCAGTCGAGCGTCCTTAAATGATTTGATAAAAAGCTCGGTTGCCTTAGATTTACCTGCATTATTAACATGATCGTAATCAAAAAAATAGTTTGATGTCGGTAATGATGCGGAATGATTTATGACCTGAAATTCTTCACTATTTTTAATATTAATTTTTGTTCCATAATATGGTGCAATATAAATGACTAGTTTTGAGTTATTTCTCTTTAAATAGAGTTCAATTTCTTTTAGAATTGGATTCTTAATTTTTTTATCAATAGACTCCCATTTGAAATTTGAATCTTGTTCTGGCAGTTCTAGGTCCGGGTATGAATAATTTCCGTTTAAATCAAATCGATAGTGGTATTTTGGTTTGAATATACTCAGTACTGCTGGCCATAATAATTCAATATTGTAATAGCTAAATGCAATTACAGGAAAAAATTTTGAGAGTGTCAAGGGCTTGATTATCCCTGTTTCGTATTTTTTGAAATATTCCCAGACATAGTCACGATTTGAATAGGATACAAATCGGTAATCATTGTCATTTATTTTTTGAGCAGATTCCTCCATATGTCCCAAATCTAATGTTAATACGCAATAGTCAGCCGTATTTCCGGACTCAAAATAATGCTTGATCATTACAAATTGACTCGGCAAACCTGTATCGTCCAATGAAATATTAAAACCATTCAAGTCTAGTTCTTTGTCAATTTCGACTGTATTTAATGTAGTTAATCCCCTGCTTGATCCTGCAATTATGTAATTAAAATTACTACCGTTGGGTAGATAATTGACAATGAAATTTTGTTTATAAAAGAAGGACTGGCTAAGGAAAAATTGTAATATAAATGCAACCAGATTCCCTAAAATAAATAGGAAAGTTAAATAGCCTAAGATCCTAGAAGAGAATTTTTTCATACCCATCAAAATTGGAAGTAAATAAAATCAAGATGATTTTTGAAAGCTCCTAAAAATAGGATACAAAGTCCTACTAAAATCAAATCTACTTTGCCTAACCTTACTTCAAATAACCCCTTTCTGCTTGCCACAAATTCATAACCCATTAGGATGGACGTTCCCATTAAAGTGATAGCGGTCATTAAAAGATGCTTACTACTTGAAATATAAAATGATCCTGATCCATTGGATGATACAATTCCTTTTAGATATCCTAGAGAATCAGCTACACTAGGCGAACGGAAAAATACAAATGCTAAAGAAACAATACAAAAGGTGAGTATCACTTGGAGTATATAAGGTAAATTAAATTTGAATTGATCTGCTTTATTGTTGTCTTTATTAATATAATAAAAAAGATATACTAAGCCGTGAATCAAGCCCCAAATTATGAAAGTCCAATTTGCGCCATGCCAAAATCCTGAAACAAGAAATACTATAAACACATTAATTATCGCCCTTCTTTTTCCAAGCTTATTTCCACCCAAAGGGATGTATAAATAATCTCTGAACCAGGAAGAGAGTGAAATATGCCATCGATTCCAAAATTCATTGATGTTTTTGGATAAAAATGGAAACTTGAAATTGGCTACTAAATCAAATCCAAACATACGACTAAGACCTATTGCCATATCCGAATAGCCACTAAAGTCACCATATATTTGGAAAGAAAAAAAGATACTTCCCAAAATCAATGAAAAACTTGTTTGATTGGAATAATCAGCAAAAATGCCTTCGACCAAAATTGCGGAGTTATCTGCTATGACAACCTTTTTAAAAAAACCCCAAAGAAATATTTTGGCACCAGAAATTGCCCAATCATAATTAAAAACTCTAAGTCTATAAAACTGAGGCAATAGATGGCTAGCCCTCTCAATGGGACCCGCAACTAACTGGGGAAAGAAACTTACGAAAGTCAAAAAACTTAATAAATCATCTGAGGCCTTAAGTTTTTTCCGGTAGACATCCAACGTATAGCTTAAGGTCTGAAACGTGTAAAAACTAATTCCTACCGGCAGGATAATACTTAGTCTCTCCCGTTCAATTGGATTACCAAAAAAGGTAAAAGCCTCTGTAAAACTCTCAATGAAAAAATTGAAGTACTTGAAGAAGCCCAGCAAACCCAAATTCACAAACAAACTCAACCAAACTAAAAGCTTTCTTTTGTGCTCATCTTCTTCTTGTCTTAGCTTAAGGCCAACAAAAAAGTCAACTAATGAACTAAAAAGGATTAAAATCAAAAATCTCCAATCCCACCAGCCATAAAAAAAATAACTACCGAGGAGCAGGAGCCAATTTTGGGCTTTTAAATTATTCTTTAGTGGAAACCAGTAAAGAATAAACACAGGGATTAGGAAGATGAAAAATTCAATAGAATTGAAGATCATGCTTTGATCAAAGTACCGTTTAGAATTCTTAAATTATTGATTTTTAATTAGATTGAAGTTTGCCGATGATACTGCTTGATATTAATCTTTCTTTTTTAGGGAAAATCTACCAATTAGAAAAATAAACTAACTATTTATCTCCTGAGGAAGTGACTATGTCCAACTTTAAAATTTGGGACAGCACAAAAGTAGTTTTGCCATCTAAAATTTCCTACAAATTGTTGATCTTCCTTTAAAAAGGTAATTATTTGGAATGGGATTGTTTTGATGGCTGTAATTCAGAAAGTGATTCAGGCATTTGATGATTATTTAGTGATTGTCCCTGATGCTTTTACTCTTACTCGGGCAAAAAACCAATAATTTTAATCTGCCTTTAGGGGAATTGTCAGTATTAAACTCTATATTTTTAGTATCTGGGGTGAATTGATCTATCAATCTGAGGAACTGGAAGGAATAGGATGGGATAAACTATACACGGAAGAGTAGCTCCAAACGTGTAACTACCTCTACAAAGGAATATTTAAATTTAAATCAGGTGAGGATATTCAAAAAGCTGGTACTTTTGTCCTGATCAGGTGACCTAAAGCGAGAGCCTCAAGTTAGAATTTATGTTCCTTAGTTATTTCATTGTTTTTTTATCTCTGCTGCTATTAGCGTTGATTTACCACAGACTGGCTTTAAAGTTCAATATTGTAGATAAACCCAATCATCGCAGTTCTCATATTCATACTACCGTAAGGGGAGGTGGGATTTTGTTCCCATTCGCTGTAGTCTTTTGGTGGATGGCTTTCGATTTTCAGCACACTTGGATGATAATTGGCATCGTGTGGGTTTCGGCTGTTAGTTTGTTGGATGATATTTATACTATCTCAAGAAAAATTCGATTTGCGATACAGTTTTTGGCACTGACAATGGCATTTCATGACTTGGAAGTTTTCTCCCAAATCAATTGGGTGGCATTGCCTGTCTTGTATTTTATTTCTTTGGCGATCATCAATGGTATTAATTTCATGGATGGTATCAATGGTGTCACCGGATTGTATGGGTTAGTATTTCTCGGTAGTATGCTTGCAGTGAATACATATTCCCAGATTTTTGATCAGTTTTTGATTAGATATGAGATTCTCGCGATATGTGTGTTTCTCATTTTCAACCTGCGAAAAAAAGCACTAATGTTTGCGGGTGACATAGGAAGTATATCTCTAGCCTATTTGATGATTTATCTTTTGGTTCAATGGTATTTGAACTCAGATTCCTGGACAGTCATACTTTTTCTACTCATTTATGGCTTAGATACGGCAATTACTATTTTTGATCGGATGAGAAAAGGGCTTAAGATATCCGAACCCCACCGATCTCATTTGTATCAGATACTAGCTAACCAAGGAGGTTATCATCATGTAAACATTGCCTTGAGCTACGCTGTCCTTCAGCTTGGGATTAACTTTGCGTTTTTTATCTACCCTAAAACTACACCAGGCCCATATTTAGGTTTGGGAATTATCGTAGTCACAGGATTAATCTACATAGGTTTGAAATCCTTCCTGCTCCGCAAGTATTCAAAGATTCATCAGTAACCAACAACTCCCGATGGCTATCGGAGCAACCCACCCACAAACCCATTAAATAAAAAGACCCAGAGAAGCTCTGGGTCTTTTTGTTCGGCCACTGCCTAATTAAAACTTAACGCTAATTCAAAGTTGAGGGCTAAAATTTAAAATAAAAATACCCTATATAGGGTATTTTTTGGATGATTTAGGCAGTTTCGAGACTGATTTTGTTATAATTATAATACTTAGAGAAATCCTTGGATCACTTATTGATATAGTATTACATCTAGTTTGATCGATTAAAAAAACACTGGATTAACCGCTCTCCTGACTCATAAGCCGTTCAGAGGACATTTGAAATTATTAACAAAAAGCATTTTTGATTTGGAATAGCATTTGCGAGTTAATCACATGATTTTATTTACTTTGTACCCAAATCAAAAAGTAGGGGAAGCCCCTGTTTAAAAATAAAAAAAACCTCATCATCTTAATCAAATCCCCAACATGAAGCAAAAATTGTTCTCTATTTCGGTTAACCGCTCACTTATTATTGCCTTAGTTGCTATGCTGGCTATGGGTGCATGTAAGAGTAAAAAGAAAGTTGCACAAGAACCCGCACCTCCCGCACCGGTTGAGCAAGTCGAGCAACCTGCGCCTGCTCCAACTCCAGTATCATCAGCAGAGGAATTAGCAGCAGAAAAATTGGAAAATTATTTTAATAGTGTAGCTGCTGCAGGTAATGCATCCATGGCAAACCAGACTATTCAAGAAACCCTTGGTATGTTTTCTAATCAGGAAACTCCAGTATTGATCGTGATTCACGAAGAAAACGGTATCAAGGATTACGATGAACCTACTACTATCAAGAAGTATTTGGAGTACTTGAAAGACACAAAGAAGAATCTTAATTACATCAGCGATATTCGTCTAGATGCTAATGGAAAAGTCTCTGAATTGGAGCTTAGAAGAAAATAATCGCGCATCTGAAAAATTATATACACATGAAAAATAAAATGATTCTTTTCCTGGGACTTTTCCTTGCTACTTCAGTAAGCGTACTAGCTCAGTCAGAAACAATTAGCCCAGCTAGAAAACAAGCAATTGATTCACTTGCACTCGAAAAAGTAAAAGATTTAAGTAAGTACATCAGCATAATCGGAAGCAAAGAGACTCAATTCTCTGAAGCTAATAGAGTGATGGATCGTGCTGAAGAGCTTTTCTCTCCAGGAGCCGAAATGGGTGTCTCTAGCATCAATACCAACGAAATCGCTTACTATAAAGTAAGACGTTATTTTGAGCGTTTGATGGCATTGAACTACGATAGAGTAAATATCACCTGGTATGATATCCAGTACATTTCAGATCTAGAAAGACAGCCTGACGGAAGATATGTAGGTGTAGTCACTGTATACCAACGTTTCGAAGGAACTTCTATTGAAACAGGTATGAATTACAAAGACACTACTAAAAAAGACATCACTATCTACGTTGAGAAAAAGCAAACCCAAATTGCTGGTAGAACTATTGAATTTTGGGACGTCATGCTAGGTGACGTGAGAGTGACTGAAACTTCCGCATGAGAATAGTAACCTTTATCTTTGCGATATTCATCGCAAGCATCTCAATTGTCTCGGGGCAGGGTATAGGCAGCCCCGGGACAGTTAAAGATGATGGCAGATTTGCTGCCTCTACCAAACAACTAAACCAATTCTTCAGAAGATTTAATGCCGAAGAGTCTCCTACTGATGGCAATGTGCGCTATTATCCCGGTGACACTGCCTATCATAGTGTATCACTGAGAAAAGGATTTCTACAAATACTTTTTGATAATCAAACTTCCTCAGTAAGCCAAAACTTGAAAACGGAATTTATTAACTCCGTGCTTTCTCCATCTTATCCGCAATACCTGAACTTCCACCGTGAAGGATGGCTTGCAGAAGTACAAGCAGAATTTATTTTTAAAGGCAAAAGAGAAACTGCCACCTTGATATTAAAACTCCAGCCGGAAGGATTGGGGTATGAATGGGTCATAAATGAGGTGTCATTTCCACCTTTCAAAAGCATATTTAATAAACCGGTGGGAGATAGAAAAGACTTTCTACACCCGCTTAGTCATGAGCTTGGCTTTATGAATCTTAGAAGAGCATTTCAGGACTCAGATTCGCCAGAAGCTTATACTGAATCCAGTTTCAAACCAGATTACCTGACCTTGTTTTTATATGAAATGAAGCAAAATAACATCCGCTACGAAACTGTAACTGATGTTAAGTTTCACTTCTTCCAAATTGAAGGCTGGTATTTTGAAGTACATCAATTCAACCGCCCTGGGTTTAATACAGGTTGGCTGATTTCAAACCTTGTCAAACTCAACCCTGGTGACAAGGAAACTATCCAGAAATACATATATGATCAGAACTAAGTCTATATATCTAAGTTTATTCCTTTTCTGCATGAGCTTCTCCGGAATAGCTCAGACTATAAAAGGCTATACCAAAGCTGAAATAGATGATTATTCAGCTAAAGTTGAAGATCAGATCCGGTTTATGGAATACCTGCTCAACACTATTGGATCCGCAGAGACTCAGCCTAGGGACAAGGATGTAGTGATCCGTGAAAGTTACTTGAAGATTTTTCGTGATGGAGAAGTGCAGGTAGAAGACGACCTTCTGCTGGATAGGAAAGTAGTGACCAACAAGAGTGTGACAGCTTACTTGAAGGACATCGAGTTTTTCTACAAAGATGTCAAGTTCGCATTCAAAATTAGAGACGTAAAACCTCATCAGAAAGATAACGGGGATGTGTATTTTACAGCCTCACTGGATAGAACCATCACTGCTACAGGCATCAACAATGAAAAAATCACCAATACTAAACCTCGTTATGTAGAAGTGAATTTGGATAGTAAAACGCAGGAGTTGAAAATAGCCAGCGTATACACCACAAAAGTGAGTCGTGATGAAGAACTAACAGAATGGTGGGGAGTGCTGGATCCGCACTGGCAAGCTTATTTCCGAAATCGCTTTACAGTAAGTGAGTTCGATTCTATCAATGTAGACCTATTGTACAAGTTTGTAGAGGTTGATTCGCTGGATATTTCTGGGACAGATTCTTTGCTGAACCTCAGTCCTATGGAAGCAATGCGAAACCTGAAGTATGTGAACCTCAGCAATACGCAGATCACAGAACTTGGACCTATTTCCAATGTGACCTTCTTGGAATACCTCGATGTGTCGAATACCCCAACTTCTGATATTCAGTTTATCAAGTATTCTGATCGCCTAAAGCACCTGGATATTTCGAGAACTCAGATCACAGATATTAGCGAACTGGTCAATCTTAAAGCAATAAGATCTCTTCGTGTCGAGGAAACTCCAATTCTTAGCTTTGCCGTGCTCAATGAATTTGACAGTTTAAAAAGCCTTTATATCTCTCAAAGTGGATTTAACAATACAGAGAATATCAAAGATCTCTCAAAATTGGAAAACCTTGATCTAAGTGGTAATTACTTAATCAACTTCAGCCAATTATCAGATTTGGCTTCTCTGAAGAATTTGAATTTATCGAATACCAATATCCAGGATCTTACACCGCTAGAGGGACTTGAAAATCTACAAGTGTTGGATATTACACGGACTGAAGTTTCTGATATATCAGCGCTTAATGGTAAAGCCGAGTTGATAAAGATTTTGGCAGACGAGACCAAACTTTCTGTTATCGCTTCAGATAATTTCACCCGAAATAATCCTAAAGTCCTGTTGATTCATCATGTAAAAGATCTTGAAAGCTGGTGGGACGGATTATCAGATGCTTGGAAATCAAGTATGAAAAAAGCAAATCCGAATATTATTTCTGATAGCCCAAGCGTGGAAATCCTCACGACTACCATTGGAATGGAAGAATTGGATTTGAGTGGATCCGGAATAGAAACCCTCAACCCGATTACAAGATTCGCTAAACTTACCAAAGTTAATTTTTCTGATAACCCTATCACGGAAGTGATATCTCTTAGCGAAGTAAAGACTTTGAAAGAAATCATAGGTAGAAATTCCCAAGTGAAAGATATTGCTCCGCTGAAATCAAATGAGGAATTGGTGAAAATTGATTTGGATGGAAGTCCCGTAACTAGCATTATGGACGTGGTAAATCTCCCCAACTTGACCTATTTAAATGTCAATGGTTCTGAAATATTCATAGAGGAGGTACCGGAAATAGTTATTCAAAAACCGGATTTGACTATTGTTTACAGAACTGACGAGTTAAATACCTGGTGGGATGAGCTAGATGGTGAATGGAAAGAGATATTTAGTAACCAATTTTCATTACCGGAAAATCCAAGTACAGAGCAGCTTCATGCGATGACTCAGGAGTCTTCATTGACTTTCGAGCGCGTATCCGTTGACGATATACATGCACTTACTGTATTTGTAAATCTGCGTTCTTTGGTGATTTTTGATGCTCCGCTCGGATATATTGCTCCAATAGAAGAACTTAAGCTTTTGGAGAAATTGAAAATATCCCAAGTACCAGTGGTTGATTTTTCTCCTTTGAAAAGCTTGTCCAATTTGGAAGAACTCGATATCAGTAATTCTGGAATCGAAGATTTAGACCCCTTGGCTAATCTGATGAACCTGAAAGTCTTAAATATTTCTGGGACTAACTTGAAGACTTTGAAAGGAATGGAAGGAATGATTAATCTAGTGGAGCTTGATGTAGCTAGTACAAATCTCCGTTCCCTTAGGCCTATAGAGGGGCTTCCTAATCTTAAGAAACTATCATGCTTCAATACTCGGTTGAACAGCAGAGCAGTTGATAATTTCAAGAAGGCTAATCCTGATTGTGAAGTAAGGTATTATTGATCAGCAAATTGAGATTTTCTGTTGCTATGTAGTGCTGGTAGGGATTTGCAAATAGTGCTGCAACTGCTGTTCGGGATTTGCAATCCCGAACTATCACACAGATACAAGTCCCAGCACTGACTAACTCCCCCTTATACTCCTAAATTCACCGGGATTATATAATTCTGTAAAGGGGGTAGGGGGATTTATTACAGATAAAGATCTTACACAGTAAAATTAGTAAATACTAGCGCTGTTTGGAATTTGAAATTAACTGGTGAGGTTAAAGATTCACCTATAGTTTGTGGTGTTATTTCTATTAATTTATCTCCAAATCCTGTAGAAAAGAAGCAATGCCGTAGGCATGCAGCATTTCATAGCCTCGGGTTTCAACCCGGGGTAGAATAAGTGTAGAAAACAATGGCCTCCTGCCTACAGATATTGTGGGACATGAGGCTAAATGCAGGAGGATGGAATAGGTTTGCGATAGGAAATTGACGTAAATTTCCCTAGTGACTCAGCTGAGTCTTCCGACTTGGACCTGTAAGTATTGAAGATTTGTAATCCCGAATGAATCTAACTGGTTCAAGCCTCCGACTTGGATCCGTGAGCGTCAAATATCTTGAGTCTTAAATCTTGTGCCTTGAATCTCAAATCTTGAGTCTCCGAAAAAAGGTAAAAGGGATTAAAAAATTAGATAAAAAATCCCTTTAATATTTTCTAAGAAAAAGTAGTGCTGGAAAAGTTGCTTAATCACCCTGACATAAAGGTATGTAGTGCAACTCGGAAAAAAATACCCTGTACAGGGTATTTTTTTGCTTAAGTAGGAGAAAGTTCTCCACATAATGGTATTATTGTAAGGAGTGGTTTACTTATTTTAATTTTGGAATTAAAAATTTAAATCGTGAAAATCAATTATTTGCATTTGTCTTGAGCAAGATTTTAGCAGGATTCACATTTTTATCGCTTTTACTAATCCTTCTCGGAATCAATCGTGGCTTTGACATTTCCGACGAAGGACTGTATATGCTTCTTGCAAATCCAGCACAGGAAAATATTGCTGGCATTTTCAATTACGATTTGTTCTTCAAGCTTTTTTACAACGTGACAGGAATTGAATTTGGGATTGTGGGAATAAGGGGCCTTCGTTTATTCTTTTATTTCTTGGCGGCGATTTCCCTGACTTATTTCTGGAGGAATTTAACTGGAGAGGGCAAACTATCCATCAACCATTTTTTTATTTTCCTTCTGGGTGTTTTTGCTGGTTACGGAATGCAACCCCCATCTCTTTCTTATAATTCCTTGAGTGTAGTATTAGCTTGCTTCTGGATCACTTTAATTTCCCAAGCCAATAGAAGCTTTTTCCGAGATTTGCTGTTAGGTTTGGTTTTAGCATTACTATTCTATGTGAAAATCACCAGCTGTCTGGGATTGGGGTTGGTTACTGCTATATTTATCTACTACAAGAAGCAGCTGGATTGGAAATCTATTTCTGGGATATTATTGCCACTTATATTTTTAGAGACTATTTTTCTGTTGTTCCTTGACGACAACGGATTAGTTCGACTATTGGAGGCAATTGATATGATGGGGAATAGAGAGGATTATCGGTTTTCACTATTACTCAAGTATTCCCTGGTAGGGGTGTTTTGGTTGGTAATTGTTTCACTTCCTTTCTTCGCGGCTGGATATTCAAGAAAGTTACATTATTACCTTAGCAATGGATTGTTGTGCATTGGGACATTAGCTTTAGTAGTAGTATCGTATTTTACTACGATTACTGATGAATGGAACCATATTTTACTCCTTTTAGCAGCTGGTGTGTTAGCTTTCCAATTTGGATTTGTTCAAGGAAAGAACATCCTTGAAAAGCAGTGGGTTTTAATTGTTTTATTACTGATAATTCCCTTCTTACTTCATTTCGGAAGTAATCTCTATTGGTTGAGATTAGGAATTCATTACTTGGTTTTTTGGCTTATGGCTATAGTTTTTCTCTCAAATAGCTTGCAGCCGCTGAGACGAAAATTACTTCATGGTTGTATAGCTATCCTGACTTTAACGGTAGTGTTAAATGGAATATGGATTAATCCATTTGAGCAAGAATCACTATGGCATTCTACAGAGACTTGGGAATATAAACCAGGAAAGACTATTCTTCTTTCGAAAGATCAGGTTCATTTTTTAAGTGAAGCAAAACAATTTGTTACAGATAAAGCCTCATTACTTGTCTTTTACAAGATACCAGGGTTAGCTTTTCTATTAAACAAGAACATTCCAAAATCTCCTGGGTATTGGAGAAAAGATCACTTGGAATCCTTTTTCCCACAAGAGATACCGGGTGATGTAATTTTTTACTGTCCTTATGATTCGTTGCCTCCAAATTTGAATTTTAATACTCAGAAAATTTTGGAAATGCCCAATGAAGAGCAATTACAAGTATTATGGAGAGATTAAAGTCTAATGCTTTCCTGCTGCTTTGGATTATTCTCGGTGTGGGAGCAATGATTACCGTCTGGTTTCTTCCCTGGAAATTCCAAGTCAATGATGATGTGATCATGATGTGGCTGGTGTCTGGAGCCTATACTGGGGAACCGGAATCTTATGCCGTCTTTATCCACCCGTTCCTGAGTTGGGGCTTTTCTATACTTTATACATATTTTCCAAATTTCAACTGGTATGGTGCAACGTGGTTCATTGCAATTTTTTATGGCTATTTATTAATGCTCTATAAAGTTTCTACTACCTCATTTTCCCGCAGTTGGCAAAGCTTATTTGCCTTACTGATATTGATTATAGCTTTGCATTTCAGCTATTTTCTTCAATTTACCCTAGTGGCAGGTTTTTTAGCTTTGGCTGGTTTATTAGTTTTTTTTTCAGGCTCTAATGAAAAAAGTAAGTATGTGATTTATGGTGGAGCTCTGGCAATTGTTTTTTCCTTTTTAATAAGGGAGGAAGCTTTGTTCCTAGTAGGGATAGGCTACTTTCTGTCAGAGTTAGTGATTAAGGGCTTAAGACCGCTTGTGCAGCATAGCTCTAAGTTATTGATTATATTAATGATGATTTTAGCACTGTTTCTTAGCAGGACCGTAATAGAGAATCAAGATGTTTACCGAGATTATTCCGAATTCAATAAGGCAAGATCCTCAGTAAAAGACCACCCCGTTTTCTATCAACTGGAAAGGAATAGCCAAATCAATACATCCGACAAATGGTTTTATTTTTCTAGATGGATGTTCGAAGAGGGTGAAATTTCAATTGCTGATTTAGAGGAAAAAAAAAGAGAATTGGATCAGAACTTCTTTTCTTTAGAATATTTTACCGGATCGTTCAAAAGACTCTGGGAAATACTGAAAATGGAAATGTTTAAAAGTATGCTGATTCTGCTTTTGACTTTTCTCACGCTCGTTACAGGTAGGAAATCAAAAAAAACACTTCGATTCGTGGTTATTTGGTTATTGTTCTTATTACTATTTAATTATTTTTTTTTAATTTTTGGACGAGTTATTATGTTGTTTTTCCTAGTCTCTTTGGGACTAATTCTGAATCATGGAAGAGTCAGTGGTAAAAACATATTGGCAAAAGGAATAACCGTATGCATTTTGGCTTTCTTTAGCTTCCATACCATTAATTTCTTAAAGGAAGCATCAGGCAGAAAAATCATGAATAGGGAATTGGCGAGTATTTTTGAAAAAGTTCCTGAAGGAACTCCCATATTCATGGAAAGATTTTATGAAAACAATTTCATAGAAAGTTTCAACTGGAAAAATCCTGTACCTATACTCTCGTATGGATGGATCTCCAGAAGTCCTTTCCAGCAAAAAGCCTTTCATCGGTTTGGTTTTAATAGTCTCTCTGAATTGGAGGAATTCAGTTTTATTGGTGTCAATATTCCTGAACCACTGGTTTTTCCGAATTACATAGAGTCATTGGCAGGTGATTTTGAAGTCGAAATAATCGATGTATCCCCAAATTTTACTTTCAAGAGATATACTAAATCCTGGAGGAATCATAAAAAAGCCTATTCAGCCAATGATTAAAATCTTAATAAGTAACTATGGTACGAAGGTTCAGGAAAGACAGAATTGGCTAAGGATTTTTTTTCTTGTATTTACATCCCTATTGATTTTAGTCGCTTCATTTGCCCTATTTTACTTTCAGGCCAGGCAGTGGATTGCCTCAGATTATTTTGGACATTTAGAACTCTATAATCTTTTTAAACAAAATGACTGGATCATATACCCACCGTTGTATTATTGGACTTATGATCTGTTGGATGAAATACTCTGGTATAAGTATGATTATATTCTCAGCACTCTATTGATCCTTAGCTTTTCCATCTTAGCAAAGTACTTGCTAACGTGGAGATACGTGCTACACTCAAGCAGTAAGTATGGGAGATGGACATACCTGCTGCCCTTGGTATTGCTGCTGTTTAGCCCCATTTATCTCTTTAGTTATGAAGGGAAATACCTTTATATGGGCAAATTCACCTCGAGTATTTGGCATAATTGTACCAGTACATTTGTTTGGCCGTTTTGTATACTTCTTTTCTTTTTCACCCTGAAGTGGATAAGAACAAGGGATAGGCTTCATTATCAGGCTCTTTGGATTATTGGAGTTTTGATATGCCTAGCCAAGCCTAGTTTTTTATTTGCCTTTATTCCAGTCTTACCTGTGGTTTTAATAGTTCATAGGTCTCCATTTAAAATTTTGATGCAGGGTGTTTTTCTTTGTATTGGGTTACTTCTTTTGATTTACGGGGCTAAAGTTATAATCTATGATTATGGCACTTTGGACTCCCTTATAATCCCTTTGTTTCCAGATGCAAAAAAGAACAAGGTGGTTTTTGATTTATTGGGAGTATGGCTTCATTTTGTGGAATACCCTATACTTGATATTGTATCCAGTTTCGCTTTTCTGATTTTTGCTTTGGCGGTTTATGGAAAAGCCCTTTTCAGAACGTTGGATTTTCAATTTTCTTTTCTTCTTCTTTTGGTCTCTTTGCTGGTGTTTTTTCTTTTTGCTGAGTCCGGTTATCGTTTTGCAGATGCAAATTTTTATTGGCAGATCCCGATATCTCTTTACATTTTGTACGTAGTTATTGTTAAAAATTTGCTTGAAGCCAGGGTTTTCCAGCCATCTACTACAGCAGAAAAAATAAAGTTAGGGATACTCAGCCTTCTTTTTCTAGCACATTTTTTTTCAGGTGTACACTTTATCTATGTTTACTTAACAACGGGCATTTACTTGTAGGAAGCAGACTTAGTTTAGATTCCATCAATATACATAGCACCAGGCGATGCCCACTATCTCCAACCTTTAGCCATTCTGATGTTCATTTTCTAGTGTTCTTCTTGCAAAATTCCCAAAAGCATTTAAATTTGTCTGACCGAGTAAGAAAATTACTCAGTGATGCTAGGTTTCTCCCACAGCGCCAATATGGGGAGTCGTGGGACTGAAAGAGCGAAGCCGTTTTGAATTTAAAATGAACAATTAATTAATTTAAAATTCTCATAGTCATCATTTTAAGGGTTGAAATCTAAAATTGAATTACTGATTCCTCCATTTTAAATTTTAAATTCTTCATTCTTCCATTTTAAATTTTTAAAACCATGGCAAATATCATAGTAGATAAAACGTTCCACTTTGCTCAGGAGATAATAACTGTTTATCTGTATCTAAGAGAGAAAGGACATTTCAAACTTGCCGATCAATTAGTTAAATCAGGAACTTCAATTGGAGCAAATGTTGAGGAGGTGCAGGCGGCTCACTCTAAACTTGATTTTGTAGCTAAACTTACAATATCAAATAAGGAAGCAAGAGAAACCAGCTATTGGCTACGGCTCCTAGACAGGAAGGAATTGCTATCTGAGAACGATCTATGTCTTTTTTAAAAGCTGAAATCGAAGAAATAATCCTGCTCCTCAACTCGATAATCAAGAAATCACGGGAAAACCTAAAATAGAACTATTGCTTTTTCAATTTTAAATTCTTCCATTTTAAATTCTCCATTCTCCATTCTCCATTCCTCCATTTTAAATTAATTAGTGCTCGAATCCCTAGTCACTTCCAAAACCCGAATCAAACTTCTCCTGAAGTTCTTTTCGCACGCCAATTCAAGTTATCTGCGATCCCTGGCCAAAGAGTTTGATGAGTCCACCAATTCCGTAAGGGTTGAGTTGAATCGCTTGACAGAAGCAGGCCTACTTGTGTCCGAAGACGAGGGCAAAACCAAAATGTATAAAGCAAATACCAATCACCCTTTCTTCTACGAAATCAAAGGCATGGTTTCCAAATTCCTAGGCTTGGATGATTTGATGGAGCGAATAGTCAAAAGGATGGGAGAGGTAGAGATGGCCTATATAGTCGGAGACTATGCTAAGGGAATAGATTCAGGAACTATCCAAATGATTCTAATTGGGAAAGATCTGGACAAGGAATATTTGGAATTCCTTAAAGAAAAAACCTACGAAAAAGTCCAAAGAAAAGTAGAGGTGTCCATCATGGAAACCGACCCCGGCGACATTCAGGGAATCCTTGTCTACGGTAAATAAGAACACCCATTTTAAACTCTCAATTCTTTCATTTTAAATTTCTCCATTTTAAATTCTCAATTCAAACCTTGACCCCCAAAGACAATATCAAAATAATCCAACCCACCTCTGGATGGCAACTCATAGATTTCAAGGAACTCTGGCGATACAAGGATCTCCTGTATTTCCTGACTATAAGAGGTATCAAAGCCCGCTATGCACAGTCAGTTTTGGGAGTGGCTTGGGCAATCATCCAACCTTTATTTACCACCTTAGTATTTACCGTAGTTTTTGGAAACTTGGCAAAAGTTGACTCCGACGGGATTCCATACACCTTATTCTCCTACCTTGCTCTTTGGCCATGGAATTACTTCTCCGGTACCCTTACCGAGTCTGCCAATTCTCTAATCCAAAATGCCAATATGATTACCAAGGTCTATTTTCCTAGAATGGTCTTGCCTTTGAGTTCTATCCTATCCAAACTGCTGGATTTTTTGATTGCATTTGTGGTGGTGGTAGGAATGATGATCTACTATCAAGCAATGCCAGGTTGGGGGCTTTTGATATTGCCGCTTTTGATCATCCAACTCCTAATGTGTAGCCTAGGGATGGGAATGATGCTTTCCGCGATGGCAGTCAAATATAGGGATGTCAAGCATGCGTTGACTTTTGTAGTGCAACTCTTACTCTATGCAGCACCGGTTGTTTACAGCACTACAGCTGTTCCTGAGCAATACCAAAAATTCTATGTCCTCAACCCCATGGTGGGAGTGATTGAAGGTTTTCGGGCTGCTTTTCTTGACCGTCCTATGCCTTGGGAATGGATCTGGCCCGGTACAATCGTGGCTTTTATCCTCTTTATCTTCGGAATGATGTACTTTCGGAGGATGGAAAGGATATTTGCGGATGTTGCCTAAATATTAACCATCCGAAGATCCCGATCATACTTAGTTATTTAATGCAATCGGGACGGAGGATGGAACGCATATTCGCGGACGTCGCCTAGCCTTAACCATCCGAAGATCCCGATCAAACTTTATTCTATACGTAATCGGGACGGAGGATGGAACGCATATTTGCGGATGTTGCCTAGTCTTAACCATCCGAAGATCCCGATTAGACTTATTATTATATGCAATCGGGACGAAGGATGGAAAGGATATTCGCGGATGTAGCTTAACCTCACCCCCAGCCCCTCTTCCCGAATCTCTTTCGGGACAGGCTCTAAAGTGAGAGGGGAGCAAGTCACGAATTAGCTTTGAGAAACATTTTCATAACTGTTTCACTATAATTGTTACTATGCACCATAAAGCCTCACCTGAAATTTTTCGTCGTGCAAAAGAGCTCAGAAACAGACTTACTCCTGCAGAAGCTGTTCTTTGGGAGAGATTAAGAGCAAATAGATTGAATGGATTACATTTTCGAAGGCAGCATCCTATTTACAAATACATTCTCGATTTTTATTGCGATCAATTTCAATTTGCAATTGAATTAGATGGAGAAATGCACCAACTAAAAGATCAAATAGAAATGGATAAAGAAAGAGAAGGGATTTAAAGGATTTAGGAATTCACATGGTTAGGTTCGAAAATCGATTTGTAATTCATGAAACAGATGAAGTACTTTGCAGATTTTGACGGAAATTGAGAAGGTTAAAAAAAACTTTCCTCTAAACAGGTGATTTAAATATATTCTCCGTCATCATTCTCCCTTTTGAGAAACATTTCCGTATCTGTTTTATTACAATTAATTCTATACTTCCTATTTATAATTCTAGAGATAACATAAGGACAGTTTGTCCAGTGAGCCTATTCTCCCCTTTAGGGGTCGGGGGTAAATTTTAAATTCCCTTCATTTTTAAATTCTTAACCAACTAACAACCAATAACCAACAGCCAACAACCTTAACCCTTAACCCTTAACCCTTAACCTTTTAACCAACACCCAACAACCAGCACCCATTCACCCTTGATCTCACCTCTGCACTTCGATTCAGCCCTGTTCAACTATCCTGTGGGAAAAACTACCCGGGATGCGGGCTGGAATGAAAAGGGATTTATAGAAGCGGCTCAAGAATACCAACTTGTCTACCTCTTCTCCGAAACTATTCTGGACATTTCCAATCCGAGTATTCAGAAGGTGGATACTAAAATCACTTTTCAGAAATCTCTCCAACCGAGTAAAAGAATTGATGAAATTCTGGCTTATGATAAAATGGATAGGGAAAAGGAATTAGAGAATCTTGCTTATTTAAGTGGGAAGTATTCACGCTTTAAACTAGACTCTCGTCTTAGGGCAAAGGAATTCGAAAAACTGTATAGTCGCTGGATCATCCAAGCAGTTGAACAGAAGGGAGTTTTAATCGCTCCTGAATCTGCCGGCATGGTTACGTTTTCTGTAGAAAAGGAGCAGGGGAGAATAGGACTGATTGCTGTTTCGGAAAAACATCAAGGTCAAGGTTTGGGGAAAAAACTCCTTCAGGCTGCTGAATTTAATGCCTACCAACTTGGAGCTAGAGAGATGCTGATACCAACTCAAGAAAGTAATATCCCGGCTTGCAAACTTTACGAATCGGTAGGGTATAAGCCTATAGAAAAAATACATCTATATCATTATTGGAAGAATGAATAAGACTACCAGCCCTTCGACTTCGCTCCTCCTGACATCCATTGGACTTTATTTTAAATCCTGCCGACCGAAGGTGGGTCTCAAATTCTTCATTTTAAATTTATAAATGCACCTATCCATAATTTCTCCAGTTTACCAGGCAGAAAAGATTCTTCAGGAGCTGGTAGAAAGAATCCATCAAGCAGTTATCGGAATCACAGATTCTTATGAAATTATCTTGGTCGAAGATGCCAGTCGGGATAATTCTTGGATGGAAATTGAAAGATTGGCTAAAAATTATCCAGCTGTAGTGGGGATCAAGCTATCAAGGAATTTTGGTCAGCATTATGCCATTACTGCGGGGTTGGATGCTGCACTCGGAGAGTGGATAGTCGTAATGGATTGTGACTTGCAGGATAGACCTGAGGAGATCCCAAACCTGTACCAAGAAGCTCAGCAAGGTTTTGATGTGGTTTTGGCTAGAAGAGAAAGTAGGAAAGATGGGTTTTTTAAGAGGCTTTCATCAAAGCTATTTTACAGGACGTTGGCCTGGCTTACCGGATCTGAGCAAGACGAGCGTATTGCCAATTTTGGGGTGTACCATCGTAGGGTCGTCAATGAGATAATAAGGATGAGGGAATCTGTCCGCTATTTTCCGACGATGGTCAAATGGGTAGGGTTTAGGCAAACTGCCATCACTGTGGATCATGCAGAAAATGGGGATAGAGTAAGTTCCTATAATTTGAAAAGGTTGTTTAACCTTGCTTTAGATATTATGCTGGCTTACAGTGATAAGCCAATTCGACTTACTGTTAAATTTGGGATGCTGATTGCATTGACAGGATTTCTGTTTGCTCTCTACACCTTCTATAGATTTATACATGGAGATATCATCGTGGCTGGCTATGCATCGTTGATCATTTCCATTTGGATGCTTACAGGATTTCTCCTGATTACCCTAGGCATGGTAGGTCTATACATTGGCAAAACTTTCGAAGGAGTAAAAAACCGACCCATTTATATTGTGGAGAAAAGAGTGGGGTAGATATTGGAGAAAATAGCGATAATCAAGTATCAAGAGTTAAGAGGCTATTTTAAATTTACCGCCCGAAGGTGGGTTTTAAATTCCTGCATTTTAAATTCCTAACTAACAACAACCAACAATTATCAACCAATTCACCGTGGCGGAACTAATACCTGAACGGATAGAAAATTATTTGTAAATTTTGCTCATGGAAGAGAAAGCCCTCTTAGATCAAGTTTCCGATTCAGCAATGCCTTTGTATGTTTCATCAAAAGGGCTAAACATGCTTATTGGTAGAAAAGATGCTATAATTCAGTTATGTGAGAAATATGAATTAGAAAAATTATATGTTTTTGGATCTGTTGTTGAAAATAAATTTAATGATGAAAGTGATTTTGACTTTCTCATTCAATTCAAAAACATTCCATTTGATACATATACTGATCATTATTTTTCACTACACGAAGATTTACAAAATCTTCTAGGTAGAGAAATCGACTTATTGACTGACAACTCTCTAACCAATAAATTTTTCAAAGATAAAGTGTACAAATCAAGACTATTGCTATATGCTGCTTGAAGAGAAGAAATTCCTGTTGGATATTCTTACCTCAATAGATTCTATAGATCAATATTTAGAACGGGAAAGGGACTTTGAAAAGTACTTGAACCAAAAAATGTTACGAAGAGCAGTTGAACGGGAATTGGAAATAATTGGAGAGGCTACAAATAGGCTCTTAAAGATGAATTCTGATTTCCCTATTTCTGAAGCTAGGAGAATAGTAAATCTGAGAAATTGGGTTATTCATTCCTATGATTCAGTCGATTCTGTCATAATTTGGGGTATCATACACAAAGACTTACCACTTCTTCAAAGGCAGGTGAAAGAATTACTGGGCTTAAACCATTAGGGGGGACCTGGCTTGTTAATCGTGCCGAAACTAACCAACAACCAACAACCAATAACCCTCTATTATCAATCCAGTACAGACATCGTGGTAAGCCATTATAAATTTTCTAAAGACCATCAAAATCCCCTTCAACAAACCCTACCTCACAGGAAACGAACTCAAGTACGTTGAGGAAGCGGTAAGCCTTGGGAAAATCTCTGGCAATGGAGAATTCACCCATCTCTGTCAGGATTTCTTTGAAAGACGCTATGGTTTCCAAAAGTGTCTGCTCACCACTTCCTGCACCGATGCGCTGGAGATGGCCGCAATACTCTTTGATATACAGCCCGGAGATGAAGTAATCATACCCAGCTTCACCTTTGTGTCCACCGCCAATGCCTTTGTATTACGGGGAGCCAAAATCGTTTTTGTGGATAGCCGCCCAGATCATCCCAATATGGATGAACGCTTAATCGAAGAGCTGATCACTCCCAAAACAAAAGCAATAGTTGCTGTCCATTATGCCGGGCATGCCTGTGAAATGGACTTGATCATGGATATAGCCAAGCGATACGGACTATTTGTAGTAGAGGATGCCGCACAGGCGATTGATAGTTTTTATAAGGGAAACTCACTGGGTAGCATAGGGCATCTGGGGACGATGAGTTTCCACGAAACCAAAAACATCCAATGCGGAGAAGGAGGGATGCTTATGATCAATGATCCTGGGATGATCAGAAGAGCGGAGATGATCTGGGAAAAAGGGACAGAAAGAGTGGCTTATGCTAGGGGGGAAGTAGATAAATACGGCTGGGTGGATATAGGATCATCATTTCTGCCCTCGGAAATCACCTCCGCATTTCTCTGGGCACAATTGGAGAATTTGGATAAAATCCAGGAACGAAGAAAAGCTATTTGGGAAGACTACTTTAGGATATTTAGCGGAGATAGTGATATCCCTAAGGTCTTGAATTCTAATTATGTTGAGATTTTCAAGAGTTTAAAATTTAAAATTGAAAATTCGGATTCGTCATTGCGCCTGCCCGCCAAGGAGGGAGGAGGCTTTTTGGCTGACGAAGCATTCTCTAATAATGAACCACTATCAATTTTACATTTTAAATTCCCTGCCAACTACCACCTCTTCTACCTTCTTTTCCCAAGCTTAGAAAGTAGAACCGCTTACGCCGCTGCATTGAAAGAAAAAGGGATTTTAGCAGTTTTCCACTATCAAAGCTTGCATCAATCAGAGTATGCCAAGAAGCACCTTCCTGATCAATATAAAAGGCAACTCCCCAATTCCGACCGCTATTCAGACTGCTTGCTACGCTTACCGATGTTTTATGAGTTACCGGAGCTGGCGGACATGTGAATATTTACCGCCTCTTAAGACACAAGAGTTAAGTAGCAAGTATCAAGACTCAAGTATCAAGACTTTAGATCCAAGAAACAAGCGACTTGATCCAATCTCCGATTTAACTTTTAACCTTTAACTTTTAACCTTTAATCCTTAACCCCCTCTACGTTAAATAATTCCTGAGGCTTAATCTTGCTTTGATCAAATGGTTTTTAACAGTATTTTTTGAAATAAGCATTTGATCTGCGATCTCCTGATAGGAAAGATTTTCGAAGTAGGAAAGCTTAACTACCTTCTTCCTTTGGTCAGTAAGCATTTCTATCGCCTCTTCCAACCGGATCATAAGGGCTTCCTCTTCCAACTTCAGATCCACCGAACTCTCGATCCTGTTTTTATAAAAATCCTCCGCTTTTTTTCTGTCGCTGCTTAAATGATTAAAGTAATCTAACACCTCGTTTTTAGAGATGGTAAAGATGTAAGATCGGATTCCCTTTTCGGTATCCAACTCTTTTCTTTTTCTTAGGATTTTCAGAAACACATTATGAAAAATCGCTTCAGCTTCTTCAGCATCTTTAATAAGGGATAAAATAAACCTGACTACGGTAGGTTTATATGAATAATACACGGACTCAATCGCCTCCTGTTTCCCCATTTTGAAATTTTCAATAGTTTCTATAGTTGGTGCTGTCATAGGGCTTAGTTCATTTGCTTATTCAATTTTGAAAAAATAAAACCAACTAGATACGTAAATCACGCATTTAAATCCTCAATTTGCGAAAACTTAGAGCTGGTTACCGATTAATAATCAGATTGTTATCTTATTGTTAATAATTAGAGGAATCAGCCTGACATGAAAAAGGCCTAAACTACGTCAATGAGTTTAGGCCTTTTTTGTGCACATTTTGTTGGCTGGAATTATTCGATTGCCCCTAAATAACGCCCCATCCAATAAGGCAGTAACCAAATATCTCCAGGACTGTAGATAGATCTTCCGTTTCCGGTTCCATCCAAATTGAAGCGATTGGCATTGTGTCTTGCTACTCTGGTCTCAGAAGGAGGTAATACTTCGGGGGTGGTTTGTCTTCTGAAATTGGCTTCAAGGTTTTTGATGTCCTTGCGATGACTGTTTTGTACATTCCAGTTGATAAGATCTATAGGATGCTTCTGCAAGAACCAGATTGATTCTTCCAGGTCAAATTTTGCGGGTTGGACTATAGCGGCAATAATATTCCACAAGCCATCTTTTTCCGGTCTTTCTGCTTGCCAATGGTCTATGATTGCTTCCTTGAATTTTGCTTTTAATTCAGGGTCAAAAGCATACTTATAAAGTCCCCAGTATCCTAAAAAATACATCTCATCATCGGAATGGTTCCAGGCCATAGAAAGCATTTGGCTGTAAGAATCACTTCCGTCCCCTGCTTCTCCGATGATTTTCATGGGTCTCATAAGGTTTTCCAAATACCCATAATCCTCCATGAGCTCAAATGCCTTTACTTTATACTTCTCCTTGCCAGTAAAGTGGTAGGCAGTCTGAAGCATGCTGATGATATTGGAAGAGTTGAGCTTTCTGTCTCCCACCTGAATAGGAAAGTTGTTGACATAATCCGGATTCCATTTGCCCCAGAGTGTAGGTTTCCCGTCAAAATCATATAAATACATGTCATGAGCCAAGATATGTGACATCAAGGTGTCCATCAGTTCAATGGATTTATTTTTTACCCATTCATCTTCCACAAGTTCGGCAAGCACTCCATAGACAAACATATGTCCGATCGCTTCGTCGCTACTGGTAGTGGATTTCCAGTCCCATTCCGGATCTGGGGAATGTTGCCATCTTTCAGGATCTGCCAGTTTTTCTATGTAGCCGGATCTTTCAAAAGAACGGGAGGGGAACCCTTCCACAGGATTAATGGTGAATAGACGCTCCATAGCCAGTAGGGACTGTCTGATCTGAGCAAGGGCTTCCGGATCTTTGGTCACTGCATATCGAAAACCCTGAGAGGCTAAATACATAGAGGTCCAAAGACCATCATTGTCCGAGTCATCCAATTTTCCTGTGGCTATTTTTCCAGGTTCTGTAAGCTCAAGCGTGGCGTTAAATCCGTGCCTTAAATGGTTTTTACGGGTATATTCATCGAAATACCCCGCTTTCTCTGCCAAGGTCATCTCTTTCCGGAATATAGTTGTCAAACCCTGATTGCTGAGGAGGTAGATTTCGTCCTTACCAAAGGCAATGTCAAAAACCTCCTCTCCCGGAAGCCATCTCTCTAAATAGTAGTAGTTGATTTCTCCGTTGGGAAGTAATACAAAGGCTCCTTTGCTTGTTCCAAACCAGATTTCATCTCCATTCGTCTCCACCACAAGAATGTCTGTCCAAGGGATTGTTGTAAGTAGGGGAGATTTGGTTTTGGATTGGATGTCATAGGTGAAATATCCTTCGTCACTTCCCAGCACCAACTGGTTTTTGGGAGAGAAATAAGCCAAGGATTTCAGCCCCTTACCAGACAATTCTTCCTGTAGTTTGCTGGATTTGGGATCAAACTGATAGACTTTTTCCTGACTTATTATCCAGAACTTTTCTTGGATGGGATCATATTGAATATCCACCACCTCCTGAGGTGCAGATACAATGATTGGTTCATCTATAGTTGGCCCTAAATACTGCAATTGTTTTCCGTCACTGATCAAAAAATCAAATTCTTCTCCACCTTCGAAGCGATGTGCCGCTGGTAGTTGGTGCTTCAAAAATAAGCTGCCCGCCCAGGCATTGCTGAATACGGCATGGTCATCCACATAAATGATCTCGCCTTGATAGCTGTCGATTGCTTTCACTTTCTTTGCCGCCATAGGCAGGTAGGATTGATCATGTGCCAAAGTTCCCCAAACCTGAAACTGACCCGCTGCCGGTCGCAATAGCTGCATATTTTCGAGAATTTGGACATTCCCGGTTTGGTTACTGGCCAGACTTTGGGTAGAAAGGTTTCGGAGTGTCTTGGAATTGATAATAGCGTATTCTTGCACAAAAGGAGTGTCCTGATAGGTTCCTCCGGTTCCAGATTGTCCTGTTACCGCAGTCTGAATCAGGGCGACAAAGAGCAGTGTCAATCCATAAAAAGTTTTTTCCATAATCAGTGAATTTGGTTTGGATCCAATAGGCGATATTGGATGGTTTTACCTTCATTTAAGTGTTTGGAATACGTAAGATGAACAAGTCCTTCCTTGTCCTGAATCAAGGCTGGATAAGAGAATTTTCCCTGATGGGTGGAGTCTAGTTCAAGGTATTGTGGGTTGCTCCATACATTTCCCTCATCCGATGAAATCCAAAGCGCTAATTGATACCTGCCATCCTGAATATCGTTGCCTACCATCCACCATCGTCCATCTTTAAGTTTTAGCAGTTCCACACTGGCTGTATTCGGGAATTCTGTTTTTTTGGCAACCGTCCAGGTTTCACCCTGATCTTTTGAAATACTTTGTTGGATCATCGAAGGAGCATCCCCGGCATCCCGAAGCATGGCGACGATATCTCCATTTTCTTTTTGAATTAATGCAGGTTGGATAGGACCTTTGCCTACTAGCGGTAAACTGGGTTTCCAACTTTCTCCCATATCATCTGAAATAGCCATCAGGGAAAAGTTGAAACCATCCGAATAAAGCGGTAGAAGGATCCTGTCTTCAGTGACAAGAGGCTTGATCCGGGTCATCCATCCCATACTTGTTTTTTTGGAGTCCTGGGACGCTTCAATAATCATCTCCTCGTATTCAGGTGCATAGGAAGACCATCCCAAATGGGTAGGAGGAAGATCTTTGAATTTTCGGGCAACTTCCTCCGCAAATTCATCCCCGGGTTTAAGAAAAATATTGTCCTGCCAGTTCCAGATAGGTGCACCATCAGTATCAAAAGATTTACTTCTTTTCAATCGGAGAATAGAGTTTTCCCATTCGTTGGCATTTACGGCGATCCATACCAAGAACAGCTCTTCTCTTTGATTGAGAAAAAGCACGGGATTACAGTCCGGTATCCCCGGAGTATCAGCCATCTCAAAAGGTTTGGACCATTTAGTTTGTCCCTGTTTTTTCCTTGATCCCATCAGCAGGACATCATCAGATTTTCGTTCACCCGAACCTTCAAACCATACGGAAAGCAGATCCCCGCCCGGAAGTGCCACTATACTGCTTGCATGGGTATGTTTTGCCTGCAAAGGGAATATAGACTCATGGACCAAGGAGGGTACAAGATGGGATTGGGCAAGTAGGCAAATAGGCGCCATCATCATCCCCAACCACAAGAATGTTACTTGTTTGAAAAGGCTTCTTAGCATCATTATTTGATATTTTTTCTGCGCTCCATGACTTCTCTCCAGGTAGTCAGGATGATTTCTTCCTCTTCAATATAAGTTTTCAATTCAGGAGAAAGCATGGCTTCCAGGTCAGCCTGTCGGGAAGTCCCAGAGCCTGAAAACCGTCGGAAGTTTTCAGTGTTTTCGCTGCAATGGACAATGATCATGGCCAGACCCGGCTCCATCTGATCAAGTGTTTCCTTGAATTTCATGATTTTATATTGGGTCAACTCCCCTTGGCTAAAAGGTCTTTTTTCAGGCCTCCAGTCTCCGCTGTCCTTGTGGAGGTCATCCAGCACTGGAAAGCCCGAGCTCCAGATTTTTTCTCCCATTGCCTGAGCCTCACGTAGAATATCCGGAGTAGGCAGTTCCATGCCTTCCTTGTACTTCCCTTCTTTCTTCAACTGCTCAATAACAGGTTGTTGAAAACTTTCGGCGATAAGTTTATTGTTGCCTCCCGGAAACATGATTGGGATCTGATATTCCAATCCTACCTTCAGATAGGTTTCTAAAAAGTCCGGGCTGGCAAAAAGTGTCCCCATATGAGAATCCAAATGGCTTGGCTGAATACCACTTTGCAGGGCACGATCCACTTGAGCTTTCAATTCCAAATACACATCCTCTGCAGAGGCATGTGCTACGACTTCTTCTACGCTGTGCCAAAAAGAGCCTTCAGGATCCAATAATCCGGGCACCAAAGTCCGGCCGGCCAGAGGCTCCCACCGGTAAGTTTTCCATTCGGAGGTGAGCACTAGATGCAAGCCAATATCCATCCCCGGCGTTTCTTTGCTTAATCTCAAAAATGTCCCCGCCCAAGGGCAGGGCATCATAACGCTACAGGAAGTGGCCACACCTTCCTGCATGGCTTGAAAGGTTCCCTGATTGGATTCAAAGGACATCCCGGCATCATCTACATGGAATATCACCACCTTCCTTCCTTTTGGATATCCCAGTTTTTCGGCATAAGTCGGATTTACCTGGGATTGGGCAAATGAAAAAGAGATGGATGAGATCCACAGAAGCAGAAAAAAGGGTTGTTTATAGAAGAAACACATTTTTATTTATATAGATATCCGCTTTTCTGCCAGTAAGGAAGAAAAAGCGACATAGGATATGGTAAACTTAAGATTCAAGGCCACTTCGGTCTCCCCTGCCTGCCGGCAGGCAGGCGTCATCGGTCTTCCGACCAGATAAGCGAAGGATCTAAGGTAACTGGTGTCATTGCGGATANGATATGGTAAACTTAAGATTCAAGGCCACTTCGGTCTCCCCTGCCTGCCGGCAGGCAGGCGTCATCGGTCTTCCGACCAGATAAGCGAAGGATCTAAGGTAACTGGTGTCATTGCGGATAATCATTTTTATTTATAAGTGATCTTCGGCCTTGTTTGATATACTGGTGTTACCTTACTATTTTAGAAATGGACTAACAGTTTGATTTTATTTTTTTTTATTTAAGAAACTGTTAACTGGTTAGTTTTTATAGTTTTTCTCTTTAGAATTGAATTAAAATCTAAAACACATGCCTAGACACAAAGTGGATAGTCAAAAAAATAAGCAAACGAAAATTCTTTTGCTTATTTTTTTAATATTCTTTGTCATATCCCTGATGTCCAATATTCTTGGCCCCATCATTCCTGGGATCATCGATAGTTTTTCTTTAAGCTACGGCTTAGCCGGATTTTTGCCTTTTGCCTTTTTTGTGGCTTATGGAGTCATGTCTCTCCCTTCAGGATTATTGGTGGAGCGCTGGCGGGAAAAGCCCGTGCTCCTGTTGGCATTTAGCTTGGCTGCCCTAGGTGCATTGTTGTTTGGTTTCAATCCCCGGTTTGGTTCAGCTTTGGGTTCCCTGTTTATTATTGGAATGGGTATGGCGATGCTCCAGGTGGTCATCAACCCGCTTTTAAGGGTTACGGGAGGAGAAGAGCACTTTGCGTTTAATTCTGTTTTGGGTCAATTGGCTTTCGGGGCTGCCTCATTCCTTAGCCCCATGTTATACAGTTACATGGATCAGTCCCTATTCACTCCTGAAGCACCTGCTTGGATCAGCCTATTGGAAGAATGGGTTCCCGTGGAAATGAAATGGGTTTCCGTCTATTTTGTATTTGCCTTGCTTGCCGGGATCATGTTGCTATTGATTGGCTTTACGAATTTCCCGAAAGTGGACTTGAAAGATGATGAGAAAGTGGAATTGGGAAAAACCCTGAAAAGCCTCCTCAGCAAGCGGATGGTTTGGTTGTATTTTCTTGGAATATTTTCCTACGTAGGGACAGAGCAGGGCATTGCCAACTGGGTGAGCCAGTTCTTGCAGGATTATCATGGAGTAGATCCCAGTATTGGCGGGGCCAGGGTGATTTCCTATTTCTGGGGCCTGCTGACTCTTGGTTGTCTGCTGGGATTGGTTCTGCTGAAATTTATGGATAGCAAATTGGTTCTGATTTTATTCACCTGTGCGGCTATCCTTTCCTTATTGACCGGCTTGTTGGCTGAGGGAAATTTGGTCTTGATAGCATTTGCTTTCTCAGGATTTTGCCTCTCCGTAATGTGGTCTATCTTAATTTCCCTGGCGTTGAATTCTGTTGATTTTGCGCATGGGACTTTCGCAGGTTTACTCTGTTCGGGTATTGTAGGTGGAGCCATCGTCCCCTTGGTTATTGGTGGCTTGGCAGATTTTATTGGACTGCAGGCTGCTATGTTCTTCCTGTTCATTCCACTGGGTTACATTTTGTTCATTGGGATTTGGGCCAAGCCTCTGGTCAGCAATTCCCGTGTCCAATCACTAAAGGAATTATTTAGCTGATCAGATGCAACGGATAATATTACTACTGGATTTTGCTGAAGAGTATAGTAAATCATTACTGAAAGGAATCAGTGCCTATTCCAGTAAAAATGGGCAATGGACATTTTGCCGAATGCCTTTATACTACAGGGAAATGGTGGGGGTCAAAGGCATCCTCACATGGGCAAAGGAATGGAGGGCTGATGGGATCATTGGTCAACTATATAATGAAATGGAGGAGGAGTTTATTGACGGGGGGATTCCTGTCATAGCCCAGGATTTTAAAGAAAGGTTTTCCAAAATCCCCAATATCACAGGTTCTTACCGGCAAACAGGAGTGATGGGAGCCGACTATTTTCTGAACAAAGGGTATTACAATTTTGCCTTTTATGGGTTCAATAATATTGTTTGGTCACGGGAACGCGCGGAAGGATTTGAATCCACTATCAAGAAAGCAGGATATCAGGTCAATTATTTTGAGCATAAAAAAGCCCGCTCCACGGATATCTGGTATTACAAGAGCAAATCCTTGAGCAAATGGTTGAAGAACTTACCCAAACCTGTTGCCTTGATGGCATGCGATGATAATCAGGGGGTACATATTTTGGAGGCTTGCAACCACAATAAGATTAGGGTTCCCCAGGAAGTGGCTGTTTTGGGAGTGGACAATGATGTGACATTCTGCGAACTTGCGGATCCGCCCTTATCGAGTATTGTGCTGGATATAGAAAGGGGAGGCTTTGAGGCTGCGCAGGTTTTGCATGAAATGATAAGAACCGGCAAAAATAACTACAAGGATGTGATTGTCCCCCCGGTGAAAGTAATCACACGGTCGTCTACAGATATGTTCGCCTCCTCAGATGCATATGTCGCAGAAGCCCTGACTTACATTCATAGGAATATTGATAGAAACATCCTGGTGGATCAAGTGGTCAAGGAAGTGCCTCTTTCCCGTCGAGCCTTGGAGAAGCGTTTCTTGCAGGTTACCGGACATCCGGTGTATAAGTATATCACCAAGGTCAGAATGGAGAAATTGGCCCAAAAACTTTTGAGTTCAGATCAGAGTATTTTTGAGATAGCAGTGGATTTGGGGTTCCAAGACAGTACTAATATCGCCAGACAATTCAAACAATTGATGGGCTACGCCCCAGGCGAGTATAGGAAGCGCTTCGGTGCCAACTCTTTGTGGGAAGTGGGAGGTAGGAAGTAGGAAATATCAAGCCTGCCTACCAAAGGTAGGATTCTAGATCCACGATCCACAACCAAATTGCCGATTTAACTTTTCAACCCTTAACCTTTAACCTTTAACTTTTTAACTCCAACAAATCTCATCCAACACCTGACACCAAGCACCCGTCATCCCATATTTTCTGATTGTTACGAAATCCGGATTTTTTCAACTGTCAAATTAACAAACTGATAATCAGTGATTGGGTAGTCCATTTTTAAAAGAGCAAGGTATTTAAGGCGAAGGTACAGCCTATGAAAAATCCAACAATCAAGGAATTACTGGAAAAATTGTCAACCGGTGAGATATCCAAGGATGAATTTGATCTTTTTCTCCAAAAACTAAAAAAGGAAAAAAAAACAAGTGAATTGAATCAAGCCTTTCAGGAATTTTTTGATGGATTGGGGCTACCGGAAAAAAAATAAACACTCAAACCAAAAAAGTAAATACGACTAACCCACTAAATGATTATGCTTATGCAACATTTTTCCAAAAACAAAAAGTCAAAAATCACTTGGGGCCTCCCCTTGATTTTTGGATTGGTGCTGTTTCCGCTGTATGGGATTTCAGCCATGACTTCGCCACTACCCGTCCTGATTGAAGATGCCCTTCAGGCTCAGCAGGTCCAGGGTAAAATAATCTCCACTGAAGATGGATCTCCCATCCCGGGAGTCACGGTACTTGAAAAAGGGACCAGCAATGGAACAGTCTCAGAGATTGATGGAACCTACTCTTTGAATGTTACGGGTCCTAATTCAATACTGGTTTTCTCTTTTGTAGGATTTGATTCCCAGGAAATCACTGTAGGAAACCAGTCTATGATTGATATAACCATGAGTGAAACTGCCACGGATATGTCCGAAGTGGTGGTGACAGCCTTGGGAATTAAGCGGGATCAACGCTCCTTGGGATATGACGTCTCCAGTGTAAAAGGAGAGGGGCTGACCCAGGTCTCCCAGGAAAATGTGCTGAGTTCACTTTCCGGTAGAATGCCCGGGGTTACCATCAACCAAACAAGTGGGCCGGGATCTTCCATGAGCATGGTGATTCGGGGTGCTACCTCTTTGACTACAGACAACCAACCTCTGTTTGTAGTGGATGGGGTGCCCATGTCCAACTCCCTAAACAATGTGAGGCAAAACGGGGATGGAAACCAGGTGGATTACGGAAATGCAATTTCCGATATCAATCCGGACGACATAGAGAGTATATCTGTATTGAAAGGTCCCAGCGCAGCTGCATTGTATGGTACCAGAGCAGGAAATGGAGTGGTGATCATTACCACCAAATCCGGCAAAGCAGGTAAGACCATGGGTATTTCCTTCTCCACCAGCAATGTGTTTGAACGACCGACCCGATTGCTGGATTTTCATTACAAATACGCCAATGGTAATCGTAATGCCGTGTTCAATGAGGGCTCTGCCTATTGGGGAGGCCCAGAATTAGATGCCGGCAACACTGCTGTTCAGTGGAATAGTCCGCTGGATGCCAATGGAGACCCGATTCCTACGGAATTGAGGGCCTATCCGGATGCGATGAAAGATTTCATGCAGACTGGAATCACTTCCACCAACAATATTGCTGTGGACGGGGGAAGTGAGCAGACTACCTATAGGATTTCCTACTCCAATATGTTGCACCAGGGAATGATTCCTAATTCTGATCTTTTCAGAAATAGCTACTCTACCTCTTTGAGCCATAAAATCACCGAAAACCTGACGTTTAGTTCCAATTTCAACTATACCAACAGCAAATCCAACGACCGTCCCAGCACAGGGGATAGAAGGGCAAACCCCTTAGAAGCGGTTTATGACTCTCCTTACGTGGATTATGAATTGATGAAAAGTGTTTGGGTGCCGGGCCAGGAAGGAGTACAGCAGATCAGGACTGCTGCCGGTGACAACCCATATTTTATAGCCAACGAAATGGAAAATGCATTTGTGAGAGATCGTATTTATGGAAATGTGTCCTTGGACTATCAGTTTTCTGAATCCTTCAATATCCGGGCACGCTACTCTTTGGATAGATCAGCTGAGAATCTGGAAACTAAGATTCCTTATAGCTACAGTAGAATGGCCCGTGGAGGGTACTACACGGCTGATATTGTGACTCAGGAATCCAATACTGACTTTCTGGCTTCCTGGAATGATGATTTTGCGAAGTTGGATGTAAATGCCTCAGTAGGTGGGAATATTATGAACCGCTTTGGTAGAAGTACCAATGTGGGTGTAGGCGGAGACCGTAACAATGGATTGGTAATTCCTGGAATCTATAATGTTCAGAATATTCCTGCCGACAACCGCTCCATGAGCAATTCCTATTTTGAAAAGGGGATTTACTCCATTTATGGATTGGTTTCCTTTGGCTATGCAGATCAGCTCTATCTGGACTTGACAGCCAGAAATGATTGGTCTTCCACCTTGCCACGGGAAAACAGATCCTATTTCTATCCTTCAGCTTCCCTGAGCTGGCTGGCAAATTATACCCTAGACTTGCCGGATAACATCGATATGTTAAAAGTGAGATTTGGTGCGGCACAGGTAGGGAATGATACCGGGCCTTATAACCTTCTCCCAAATCTGTCCACCGGAGTCTACAATTCCATCAACACCGCCAGCATGCCTTCAAGTCTTTTAAATCCAGATCTGAAGCCTGAGCAGGCCACTTCCTATGAAGGCGGAATTGACCTGAACATGTTCAACAACAGACTGCGATTTGCAGGAACAATTTATCAGATCGATAACAGAAACCAGATTTTCTCAGTAAATCTCCCTTCTTCTTCCGGCTACTCAGGACGTCTGATCAATGCCGGTCTGATCGAAAGCCGCGGACTGGAACTTTCCCTGGGCGGAACAGTCATCGCTAAGAAAGACATCTCCTGGGATGTAGACCTGAACTGGAGTAGAAACAGGACTACTGTGGTAGAGCTTACAGAAGGTTTGGATAGAATCACCCTTTGGTCTGAGAATGGTGGGGGAGCGATCACTTTTGTGGGGGAGCAGATCGGAAATATGTACAGTAGGAGCTATGCTGAGGTAAAAGATCCGAACTCTCCTTATCACAAATGGCCGGTACTTTCCAATGCAGGAGAATGGCAGGAGCTTTCCGGTACCGAAAACCTCAAGAAAGTGGGCAACTTCAATCCTGATTTCCAAATGGGATTGCAGTCCACTTTGAATATCAAAAGGTTTGTGATCGGAGCTAGCTTTGACTGGAGGCAAGGTGGAGAGTTTATGTCCTTTACCTATAGATATGGAGAGTCGGACTGGAAATCTCAGAGACAAATTGATAATCTAATCCCGGGGAGCCTTTATACAACCGATGAGTTGATCGCGATGATAAAGGCCAATCCGGAGGAATATGTTATTCCAAGCCAGGGTAACTACCCACGTATAGGGGGGTATACTGCGGCAACAGGAGGGTATTTTGTGGATGAAAATGGAAGTGACGGAGCCTTTGTGCCGGGAGTGATTCAAACAGCCGGTGCAGATACTCCAGATGATTTCAGTGATGATGTATATGTAGAGCACCTGGGCGGAGAGGGAACCAACATTTATCCGATTACCAATACCTATCCTTGGGGTTTCAACGAGCAGATAACCTTTGATGCCTCTTTTATCAAACTGAGAGAATTGAGTATAGGCTATAGAATCCCCAACCTAGGCAGATTCAGAAATGCAACCTTCTCTATCTATACCAGAAACCTGATGCTCTGGACCAAAGCTGATATAGGAATTGATCCGGAAAGAGCCTTCTGGGCAAACAGCGGAACACAGGGAAATACCTCTTCACAGTTCCGTCAGGGAATCGAGCGACAGAACGTGATGCCATGGAGCTTTCCTCTAGGCTTCAAATTGAACTTTAATCTTTAATCTCAAATCGACGAATTATGTTGCCCGCTTTCTGCCAGTAAAGCGATAAAAGCATTATAGGATTTGGAAAACACTAGCGTCGAGGCCACTTCGGTCACCCCTGCCTGCCGGCAGGCAGGCGTCTTCGGTCTTCCGTCCGGTAAAGCAAAGAGAATTATAGCTACTGGCATCATTGCGGATAATCTTAAAAAATCAAATAATATACACATGACACTAACATATAAACTTTATCGAGGATTCTTGATGGTTTTGATTTGCTGGCTGGGATTCTCAGGCTGCGATGATAAGCTTGATGAAATGAATGTCAACCCCTATGGAATTGATCCTGCGGAGGTAAATCCAAACTTATTGATGCCGACAATTTTAGCGGATGCAGCTCAGAGCTATGCAAATCTTGGAGTAAATGACCTGGCGGGTGCTGTGCAGCATACGCAGAAAAACGGCTGGTACGATGGCCATAACAATTACAGCTGGGAAAGTATTAGCTGGGCAGGATGGTATAATATCCTTCGAAACAATAATTTGCTATACAACAGAGCTGTTGATTTGGAGAATGAATATTTTCAGGCAGTAGCACTGACCATGAAGTCTTTTGTCTTTGGCAACATCACAGACCTTTGGGGAGATGCACCTTATACTGATGCCCTGAAAGGGGATGAATTGGCCCCTGAGTTTCAATTCCCAAGATTCGACAGTCAGGAGGTCATCTATGACGGAATTATTGCAGAACTGCAGACAGCCGTGACCAAGTTTAATTCAGCGAATAACGCCGGAGTGATACCTGCCAATGACCTGTATTTTGGAGGGGATGCAGCTGCTTGGAAAAGATTTGCCAATTCTCTTTTACTTCGCTACTACCTGAGAATATCCTCCCAAAAACCCGATGTAGCCAAAGCAGGCATTGAGGCAATCTATGCTTCTGGGGATTATATCCAAAGCACCTCCCAAGATGCCGTATTGGATTATACCGGGGGAGCCAGTGACATCTGGATCACACGTCACATTGCCTTGAATCCGGATGATTTCCAAAGGTATCAGGCCTGCCAGACATTTATTGACCAATTGATGGGAACGAATGATCCCAGACTTCCGGTCTGGTTTGCACCGGTAAGAGTGCAATGGGTGGCAGACGAATCTTTGGATGTAGCGGCTGAGGGCTTTATCAGAAATGACGGTGAACCCCTAGGGGTAGTCACCTACTCATTTGATGAGTTTGTGAACAACTATGCCGGTGAGAACTTTACCAGAAGATTTAATCCTGATATGGTGAGCTATAATGATGCTGAATATGTAGGATTACCCCCTTCATCGATGGTACCGGAATCCTATAATGGAAACCCATCTCCGGGACAAGGCACCCAAAATCAACATATTTCGCAGCTGGCAGATATCTACCAGTCAGCAGGAGCCCCGGGAGATATTCTCAAGGCCAGGTTGATCTCTTCTGCAGAAGTGAGCTTTATTTTTGCTGAAGCTGCTTTGAAAGGGTGGAACGTAGGATCCGCTGAGGAGCATTATTACGATGGCATAGAAAAGTCACTGATCGTATGGGGCAAAGCTGACGATTATGCGAGCTTTATTGCTGAAGAGGGAATCGCTTTTGACAATACCTTGGAGCAGGTGATGGAGCAAAAGTGGGTGGCAAGCTGGACTGCAGCAGCAGAAGCTTTTGCGGACTACAGACGTACCGGTTACCCTAGGTTGGAAACAGGTCCCCAGTCTCCGCAACCAAAAATTGCCCTGAGATTTCAGTATGGTGATGACGAGTACAACAACAATGCAGAAAGCGTTACCGGTGCGTTGGACAGATTGGAACTGACAGATTACTCCGGCGGATTCGGAAAGGATAGCCAATGGTCCAGATCCTGGCTATACCAGGGGACTACCATTCCTTGGTAAGAATATAAATTTCATTTTTTTATCACCTCCATGCCAATTGATAGACATGGAGGTTTTTTTTATGTCTTTTTTTTTAACCACGGGATCACAGAGGGTTACGCGGAGAACACAGTTTAGTGAGTATTGTCAGGCTGATTTCGTAGGAAGACCTGTAGAGCTTTTATTAGAATATGAAGCACTGCATGGTTACTGCAAGTAGTGCATTGGAAAACTATAAATGATACCATCTATCGATTTATAACAAAAAATAGTGTGTAGAGGGATGCCCTGGAGGATATGCAGTTTTTTTAGCCGATTTGAAGCATAGCCTCGGGCGAAGACTTTTGGGTACTTTTGCCTGCCCGCCGCAGGAGGGGTCTCAAAAGTACCGAAGGAAATAAACTTAACTATATCGCTATAGGTATCCGAAGGCAATTCAAGGCTGATTTCGGTCGAAGGCTTTTGCCCGTCCGCCTATGGAGGAGGTACTTTTGCTCTTCAAAAGTATCAGAGAAAAATACATCAACTCTATCGATATGGCGTAATAG
>NZ_JAXRUT010000024.1:0-95326 GCF_035156405.1 Algoriphagus aurantiacus
TCCTGCCACTTACAGAACAGGGAATAGTACGCTTCGTTGCTTGTCTTTTTCATCCTGCAACATTATACATTCAGGACTCAACTATCAATATGGTTTTGTCGGATGCATACATTTATAGCTATAGGGTTGTTTCTCATCTTCCAGATAAGTTTGATTTTTATCAAGGGATTTTTTACAAAAGATGAAAAACAAACTTTACCCACTGATCATTTTAATATTCATTTTCATCAAGTCAGTAGTTGGGATGCAGAAAGGATCTCCAATGAATTAGAAAAAAATTATTACCGGATAACAGAGGATCTTCAAGCACCTAAACACCCTAAAGTTCAGGTTTATATTCATCCAAATAACGAAGAATTTCGAAGTGAAGTCGGCTTTGATGCTTATGGAGCAATTAAAGGAGTTGACACTTTGCATTTATTATATACAGGTTTTCCATTTAGTTTGATGATGTCCATGGAAAAAGGTGCAATTCATGAATTCACGCATAACGTAACTTTAAATATCCTTATACAAGACGCAATCAGCAGTGGAAAAATTTCATCTATTGTAGGCTTCGATAGCCTTTATTCTCAAGATGGTAAACGGTTTGATGAGATTTACCCACGCTGGATATGGGAATCTATTGCCGTATATGAAGCAGATCAATTAAACATGTTTTCCTTATACATGTCTCTTAAAGATGGGTTTCCTACCTTAAAGGCACTAAATGAACCAAATAATTTAGTCTATAATGTAGGCTACACTTTGATTGATTTTATAGTCCATCAATGGGGAAAAGAAAAACTCTTAGATCTTATAAAAAATAATGGGGATATAAATTCAACTTTAGGTTTGACTGATGTGGAGTTTGAAAAGCAGTGGGAACTGTATGTGAAAGATAAATTCTGGATATTATGAGAATAGTAAAGCCAGTTCATAACGCACAAAATAACTGGTATTCGTCAGTTTACTATCTTTCAGTTCCCGCTACAGCATTCTTGTAGGTGGACAAGTATGTAGCCCAATGGTTTATAGCTATTATGGAATTGCGTTTGAAATAACAAAATTAAATTCTAATGTATTAATTCTTAAAACTGGAGAAAGAATAACGAATTGCAATAAACCCAGCAGGCAGGCATATACCTAATATTTAAAATTTTTCAATCTGTTGGGCCTTATCAGAAAAGGCAAGAAAATATCAAGGCATTATGAACAGGGGTCTGCTCTATTATTTTGGATCCTATCTAGGAACTACCCAGGTAAGCATTAGCAGGATCAGGGCGGTATTTTAGGTCTTTCCATTGATATTGCAGCATTAAAAAAATGGAATTATAATTCCAAAGACTTTCAAAACTTAAAAAGTTGCCCTATTCAACTAATAGTCAAAAAAGTTGAACCTAATAAAAATATTATAGTAAAGTTTACAGAATATAATTCCTTTCTATAATTTTAAATAAGCTACCTGTAAGCCCTGTCTTCGCTAATGGACGAAAAGCAACTAAAGACTGGGGGTTATTGTATGCAAATCTGACTAAATATTTAAACTTTTCTACCAACCTAAATTTTTTAAAATATGAAAAATAATGAAACAATGATGCAGTATTTTCATTGGTATTATGGAAATAAGATTAGTGATCCCGACTTATGGGTTAGGGTTGGGGACGAAGCCGAAAATTTATCAAAAATGGGTGTAACTGCTCTGTGGTTGCCACCTGCATTTAAAGCTGATTCCTTCAATCCGGGCGGAAACACTATCAATGAACAATACAGTGTTGGATATGATTTATACGATTTGTATGACCTGGGCGAATTTAACCAAAAAGGCGCTATCCGTACCAAATACGGCACCAAAGATCAATATATAACCGCCATTCAAAAAGCACATACACACGGAATTGATATTTATGCTGACGTAATATTTAATCATAAGGCTGGAGCTGATGATACGGAATGGGTGGATGCTTCGCGGGTTGCGGAACACGACAGAAATTTTGTAATTGAAGACGAACTATGGATTGAAGCATGGACCCAATTTAAATTTGAGGGACGTGCCGAAGCCTATTCTGATTTTAAATGGTGTTACCGACACTTTGACGGGGTAGACTGGGCTGCTAATCTGGATCCCCAACATGCCAAAGGCATCTTCAAATTTAATAGAATAGGCAAGGATTGGGAGAAATTGGTATCGGGTGAGTATGGCAATTATGATTACCTGATGTTTTCTGATATTGATATGAATGGTCCGGAGGTTCGTACAGAACTGGCCCGATGGGCTAAGTGGTTCCTGAAATTTACCGGTGTTAATGGTTTCAGGCTAGATGCAGTGAAGCACATTCAATTCAGCTTTTTTCGGGACTGGATTAGATTCTTAAAAAAGGAATATCCTGATTTGTTTTTTGTGGGTGAATACTGGAGTTACGATGTCAATAATCTGAAGTTTTACATTGAAAACACCGCAGAATGCATGTCATTGTTTGACGCGCCGTTGCAAAATAATTTTTATAACGCTTCACGTACACCCTGGGGAGGGTATGATATGCGGTCCATACTGGACAATACTTTGGTAAAAGACTGCCCGACCCTGGCAGTTACCCTTGTTGACAACCATGACACCCAACCCTGCCAAGCACTGGAACATTGGGTAGATTGGTGGTTTAAGCCATTGGCCTATGCTATTATCTTATTAAGAAAGGATGGATACCCATCGGTATTTTACCCCGATCTATATAGCGCGGAATACGAGGACAAAAACTTGCATATAAGCCTTGTCGTGGTACCCAATATTCAAAAGCTGATGCTTGCAAGAAAACAATTTGCCTATGGAAATCAATATGATTATTTTGATGATAGAAACGCAATAGGTTGGATCAGAGAGGGGGATGCAGAACATATTGGCAGTGGAATGGGTGTACTGCTTACCAATGGCCCTGAAGCAACAAAGTGGATGAAAATAGGTGAAAAATACGCAGGGAAAATGCTCTACGATTTTTTGGGAAATAGTAATGGAACTATTACAGTAAATAATGAGGGTTGGGCACCATTCCGTGTTAATGGAGGTTCGGTTTCGGTATGGGTTTTTCAGGACTAAAATGAAGAAAATTGCCCTTAATAAACTACGGTAGGAGGATAAGAATGTAGCCTCAAAATCCAGCACTTGACATAGCCGAAAACGTTTGCTATAATAATTATTGAGAAAAAACCCATTGAAATATGAAAAATGTGATTAATTCCCTGAATTACTTTGGACTTGTTAGTCTGATTACTTTGCTTGTTTCATGTAATAGCAGTGACCAAACAGAATTTAATCCAATCCCCATAGGTGAGGGAAAGTTGGAAGTAGATGGAGGAAGTATCTGGTATAAAGTTTCAGGTGAGGGATCTAACTCACCTGTTGTACTATTACATGGTGGTCCTGGATACTCTAGTTTCTATCTTAAACCTTTGGAGGAATTAGGGAGCAGTCGTCAGATCATACGATACGATCAATTAGGATCTGGAAAATCTGATTTTGTAAGTGACACAAGTTTATTCACTATAAGTCATTTCGTGGAGGAGCTCGAATCGTTAAGGAATCATCTTAAGGTTGAGAAGTGGCATGTATTAGGTCACTCCTGGGGTACTGTCTTGGCTTTTGAATATTATAGAAAATATCCTTCTAGGGTAAATTCGTTGATTTTGGGCAGTCCTTGTATTGATATAAATGCATGGGAGCAAAGCACTAACCAACTTCTCCAATCGTTGCCCGATTCACTTCAAAAGGCTGTTGTCCAAGCTGATTCAACAGGCATATATGATGATCCGCTTTATGAAGTGGCAATCAATACTTTTAATAATAAATACGTATGGGGTAAAAATCCAATAGAAATGGAATTGGATAGCATGGTTAACACTGCCAACTTATCAATTTACAACTTCATGTGGGGACCCAGTGAATTCAGTATAACTGGAACACTGAAAAATTACAATGCATTGAATACAATGCAAGACATTGATATCCCAACTTTATTCACAGTTGGTGAGTTTGATGAAATCCAACCATCGTTCGTACGTGAAATGGCTACAAAATTTAAAAATTCGAAGGTCGAAGTATTCCCAAATTCAAGTCACTTGACTACTTGGGATGCTCCTGAACAGAATATTAAAGTAGTACATGATTTTCTAACGGAATTGGACTCTAATATAACAGCTAACAATAGATAGAATACTATAAAACGCATTATCCCTGACCGGTGAGTATCATCAGTAAATGAATTCCTAATCAGAAAAGAGGTATTCAATTTTGATATTGTAATTCTAACAACCTTAAATCGTTAAAGAATGAAAATAAATGACTACGTTTTTGAACTAATCGAAAAAGGAAAGGGTGAGACAGTTGTATTTGTGCATGGCTCAGTAAGTGATTACAGAACATGGCAAAAACAGCAAGAAGAGTTCAGTAAACGCCACCATACAATTTCATATAGTAGAAGATTCCATTGGCCAAATGAACAGATATCTGAACATGAGGATTATTCCATAAATCAACATATGGAGGATTTAGAAGCTTTGATAAAAAAGCTGAATGTTCCTGTCCATCTAATAGGTCATTCATATGGAGCCTTTATCTGTTTGTTATTAGCAATGAAATCCCCTCATGTAATCAATAGTTTGGTTTTATCAGAACCTCCTATTATTACGTTATATGTGAGCAACTCTCCAAAACCACTGGAAATTTTGAAATTACTTTTTTCAAGACCAAGAACAGCAATAGCCTTAATTAAATTAGGAGTAAAAGGAATTGAACCCGCAACTAAGGAGGTGAAAAGTGGCAATATGAAAAAAGCAATTGAAATTTTTGGGAAAGCTACACTTGGTTCGGATACTTATAAAAATTTATCTGATTTAAGAATGGAGCAAGTATACAGCAATGCCATAAAAGCTGAATTTGTCGGATCAGGGTTTCCGCACTTAGATATAAATAAAATTAGAGAAATTAAAATTCCAACATTATTAGTTTCTGGACGAAACACTCCAAAAATATTTCATTTCCTTTTGGGTAGATTAATGGAATTATTACCTAAAGTTGAACGAAAAATTATCGAAGGTGCTTCTCATATTTCTCATGAAGATAATGCACTTGATTACAATAAGACAGTTTTATCATTTATTGAAAAACATAGTCCCTGACTTATAATGAGACGGATTAAACGCCTATAAACAACCTTTCTTAACAACTATTTTTCTAATAATAAAACCTGGGCAATATGAAATATGGATTAATAGCAATTTTCGTATTGGCAGTGTTGAGTTGTACTAATGACAACCTAGATATGGTCAATTCACCTGATTTAAGGGGAGAATGGATAGCATTAAATACAAAAACTGACACATTGTCTTTTGAGACACTTAATGGTCAGAAATTCATGGTTTTAAAAAGAGCGGAACGTACATTTACAGGACTTTACGAATACAAGCTTTTACCAATCGATCAAATATCAATTAAATGGACTTTAGCAAGTACTTATAATACATACAATGACTATTACTTCAAACTGTTAGGTGACAAATTAAAAATAGGAAATTTTTATGACTCACCATCTGGGACAATTTTGACTTTTCAAAAATTAAAATAAGGAGTGAGTTTATTTTAACAGGCGACACCTACTGCTGGCAACAGTATGAATGTAAACATTGCAAGCGCGAATAGATAATTTGGAGCTTAGTTAGACTACTAACTTTAGTGACCTAGTATACTCTGTTTGCAACCTGTACGTAACATGCGTGGATTCTGGGACAGACTATCCAGAGAATCGGGATTCCCCAGTGCTTAAGGGACATTAATTACGAATAATTTCTAATAATGGTGTTATAAATACTTCGTATTTCACCCGTTGGAACGACCATTTTTTTGGTCTATATTCACTATTCAAGGCAAACACAATGTGTATAATTTATTGAACGACTTATACAGGGGTAATAGCACCTTATTCCATAAGGAATTGTACTTTTACATAATACTGACAAAACTTGTTTTATTTTAAATTAAAACACTTGAAACATGAATAGCCAAGAAATCGCTATGAGAATAGCAAGTGGGCGAACCGATACAGTACTTGAACTACTCACTTTACCTAATTGGAAAGAACTAATTATCTCAGATGAGCCAAGTCTGTTTCAGTGGTTAATTTTCTATGATGATGTAACTGGACTCAGGTTAGTTGAAAAAGAAGGGCTTGATGTAAAGTCATTAAATCTAAACAATGACTTATGTGATGCGGCATTTTTTGGACATTGGAAAACTTGTGATTTTTTGCTAAAGAGAGGTGCAGATGTAAATTATCAACATCCAAGTAACAGTGAATCTCCTTTACACTGTGCCCTTTGTAAAGCTGGACGTCCTTATTATCAAAATGTCGTTCGACTTCTCCTTGAGTGTGGAGCAGATGTAAACCTTGCCACCAATCCAAATTTGGAAACTGGCTCATTTATGAGAGATGTTAAAACATGCGGAGAAACACCTTTACACCGTGCTGCTGCTTATGCTGATGAGGAAACAATTAGACTATTGTTAGATCGTGGTGCAGATAAAGAAAAAAGGGATTCTAATGGAGATACTCCCTTGGCTTGGGGAAGTATACATTTAAGACCGGCAAAAATACTTTCACTATTATGTTATGGAGAACATAAAATCGGTAAAAACACTATGTCTTCAATGATTAGTGATCATGGAAATGGATGGGGCAATGGAATGGAAAATAAATTTATTGGACAATTTATTCGAGAATGATTACGATTAAAAGTATAATTTGTAGCTAACTGAATTAGATAACAAATAGAAGGAATGTAAGAATAAAAATGCATGATGGTGCAGTCGCCTAGGTAAAGGGATATCACCCCTAAACCTCTCACAGAACCATTAATCAACACACTTATAATCAACCTATTAGGATGGATTTATTAGTAGAATAAAAATTAAGCAGATACAGCCCTGAGCTATAAGTCCACAGCTTTCCCCTGCTCAACGGTAATACGCTTACTCCACGAAGCACCGGTCTCAGCCCCCTCCTACGGCTCTCTTAAATGCGGCTTGTAATTCATAGGGCCAAAGAGACTTTATTCACGAAGACTTTCAATAGTAAATTTAAAACCAGCACTTGACGGTTATATAAACACGTTGCGCTTAATTAAAAAAAATGAGGCAAAATCAGCCAACCCCACTAAGCACCCCTTTTGAATTCGAAGTAAATCCCTGGAAGACTAAATTATTCCGTTAATTTATTTTAGAATAGCATTATTCAGCATAAAAACCCAAAATGGAATGAAGTTTCTCACAGCACAGATTACACTTTTTTTACAGAATAAACCTGACCGAAAAAACCTTAGGTTATTGTTTAATTTCTTGCTGATCCTCGCGGGTATGATTACGGTTTTCTCGGTGATTTTTCATCTTTTGATGCAGAGTGAAGGACAATCCTTTTCATGGTTGACAGGATTCTATTGGACCCTGACTGTGATGTCCACCCTTGGATTTGGGGATATCACCTTCAACAGTGATTTGGGCCGTTTGTTTTCAATAATGGTCTTGCTTTCAGGGATGTTATTTTTGTTGGTTTTATTCCCTTTTACTTTCATCAATTTCTTTTATTCTCCTTGGATGAAAGCACAGGAACAAGCCCGTGTACCCAGAGAACTGCCAAAAAAAATGAAGGGACACATTATTTTGACCAGATATGGTCCAGTTACTGAAGCGCTGATCAAAAAGCTTGATCGATTTAAATACCATTACATTGTTTTAGTAACGGATCTTGCCGAAGGTCTGCGTCTTAGAGAATTGGGGGTAAATGTGATGTTAGGGGATTTGGTAGATCCACAGACCTATAGAAATGCGAGAGTTGAAAAAGCTGCTTTGGTAGCGACCACCGAATCCGATGTACTCAACACCAATGTTGCTTTTACAGTAAGGGGAATCAGCAAAGAGGTCATCATCATCTCCACTGCAAATACCGAAGAGGCAGTAGATATTTTGGAACTGGCAGGAAGTAATAATGTGCTTCGGTTGGGCGAAACAATGGGCTTAATTCTTTCGAGACGTGCTAATGCCGGAGATGCCTGTGCACATGTTGTGGGACGTTTTGGGGATTTGCAGATTGCAGAAGCCTTGGTGACCGGATCATCATTGGTTGGGCTTTCCTTAAAAGATACTGCATTGAGACAAAAAGTTGGGGTAAGTGTTGTAGGTATTTGGGAACGGGGAAACTTCCAGACTGCGAGACCAGATACACTTATTTCTCAAAGCACTGTGTTAGTATTGGCAGGATCTGAGCATGAGATCGAATTGTACAACAAGACATTTGGTGTAAAAGTAGAGTTAAATGCTCCCGTTTTGATTTTGGGAGGAGGCAGGGTAGGCAGGGCTACCGCGAAGGCATTGTCTGCCAGGAACTTGGAATACAAGGTTGTCGAAAAAGACAGTGCTCGGGTAAGTGATAAGAAAAATACGATTATTGGAGATGCCTCAGATATTGAAGTCCTGCAGGAAGCAGGGATAATGGATTCGCCATGTGTGATCATTACCACCCATGATGATGATGTCAATGTATACCTCACAATTTACTGCAGATTAATCCGACCTGATATCCAAATTATTACCCGCGCAACTTTGGAAAGGAATTTGGGAAATATGCATCGGGCAGGCGCAGATTTTGTAATTTCTTATGCTTCCCTGGGAGCCAACACTATTCTGAATTTGCTCCAAAGAAGTGATATCCTGATGGTAGCGGAGGGCCTCGACCTTATCAAGGTAAAAATCCCCAAACAAATCATAGGGAAACAAATCAAAGAAACCTCCATTCGACAAGAAACAGGGTGTACCATTATCGCCATTCGAACCGATGAAGAAATGACTATCAATCCTGATCCATCCATGGTATTACCAAATGATGCTGAAATTATATTGATCGGTACCGTCGAAGCAGAAAATCTGTTCTTCAAGATCTATGAATCAAATTAGTCAGTGAATGCTTGGGGGAATAATGAGGAAATCATCATAAATTAAGAAAGCTCTCAATTTTCTTTGACACTTTTGGAATCTGTGCTAATTCAATAAATTATTGAAAATAACAATTGAATATTCACATAATAGATTAACCCCAAAATATGCATCAACAATTCTATTGAGGCCTGTAATTACTTAAAAATCAGCCTCTACGTCACTGTTTTCGGCCCTACCTGCCTTTAGGTTCACCATATCCGTGGCGGACTCAGTCTCCAAACAGCCTGATTCGTGTACTATAAGCCCACAACCTTCCCCGATCTTACACATCCTACTAGAGCATAAAAAAGCCTTCCGAAAATTCCGGAAGGCTCTGTTCTAGATTTTTACTACCTGATTACTTTGTCTTCGGCAGCACGTTGGAAATCAAGGATACTTTTTCAATCGGTTCTGAAGCATTGGAATAAATTCTCACTACAGAATTTTGCTTGCCCATTTTACCTGCTGAATTGAAAGAAACTTTGATCTCTGAGGATTTACCTGGAGCAATTGGATCTTTAGGCCAGCTTGGAACTGTACATCCACACGTTGCTGCTACATTTGAAATGATCAAGGGTGCCGATCCAGTATTTGTAAGTTCAAATGTGTGCTCTACTTTATCTCCTTGTGTGATGTCACCGAAATCAATTGATTTTTCTTTGAAAGTGATAGCTGCACCACTTTGTTCTTGAGCATTGGCATTGAATGCAAATACCAAAGCAAAGACGGTAAATAGTACTCCTAATTTTTTCATGGCTATTATTATTTGGTTTTCAAATATTCAACTTTTTGAGTCAACTTCAAAATAACGGATTTCTATACTTTATAGATGTCTTCAATAGGGATTGTATGGAAAATACCTTGCCAAAAACACTTTTTAAAGCTATTGTTTCTAAAAACTATCCAAATCCAAATCCTCTGCTTCCTTTGGCTTAACAAAGAAAGTCGGCGCAAAATTCACTAAATAAAGTTCCTCTGTAGCTCTGGTTATAGCTGTATAAAGCCATCTCGTGAAATCCTTATCCACTTGATTTTCTGGCAAGTAACCCTGGTCTACAAAAACTGCCTTCCACTGTCCACCTTGCGCCTTGTGACAAGTCAGGGCATAGGCAAATTTGATCTGCAAGGCATTCAGAAAAGGATCTTTCCTGATCAATTCTTTACGTTCCACTTTACTTGCTACATCTGCATAATCTTCCGACACTTGCTGGTAAAGACTTCTGTATTGATCCCGCGTCAGCGAAGGACTGGGGGAATAAAGCGTATCAAGAATCACTTTTGCCTCAAAATGAGGTTCTTCTGGATAGTCCAACAGCCTAAGTTCGAGTGTGGCAAACCGCAGACCGTAAAACTCCTCAAAAGAGCGGATTTTCATCACCTCAGCCATATCGCCATTTGCAAGAAAATTCACCTTTTCGGACTCAGCCATATATGTGTAATTGTTCTTCACTATCATCAACAAATCCCCTGAGCTGATTTCATCCTCGAAAAAATGGATCGTTCGTCGGATGTATAGATTGTATTGTACAGCTGCCTTATTTGATCTGGTGATGATAGTTGTATTCTCAGTATGAAACTTATCGTAAGCGTACCTCAGGCCATCCTCCAGTCGCTCTCCGGTCATTTTGAAGGTATCTTTGAACTGATTGGTACTGATCTTAATTTCTTGCTTCTCCTGCTGCAATTGATACCTCAGGTTGGTAGCATTATAAAGAATACCTGATTCCAAGCGCTGCCGCATCACCTCGGTCAATTCAATAAAGTCTGCATCCAATCGGAAATGTCTCAACAAGTAATCAGCTTCGAGGGCAGGGCTAAATTCACTTCCCACAGGCGGAAGCTGGGCGGTATCCCCTACTAAGATTAACCGGTTATTCTGTCCATGAAAAACAAAGCTGATCAAATCCCCAAGCAAATTGCCTGACATCCCACCGTCATCAGCCAGCATGGATGATTCATCGATTATAAAGACGGTGTCCTTGTAATAATTCTTTTGTAGAATAAAACCACCTCCCAAACTCCCATCTTCAGCTTTTGGCTTGTAGATAATCTTGTGAATGGTATAAGCAGCACGTCCGCTATAATTACTCATCACTTTGGCAGCTCGTCCTGTGGGAGCCAATAATAATGAGCGCATAGACAATTTGGGGAGAGCTTTCACTAATGCTGAGATAACAGAGGTCTTACCCGTACCCGCATAGCCACGCAGGACGAACGTCGGCTTTTTCTCCGGCTCCATAAGGAGAAAGCAATCCATTTTGGAGAAAAAAGCAGCTTGTCCTGATGTAGGCTCAAATGGAAAATATTTACCCAGCAATGCCGAAGGCCTCAGCAATGACTCATTATCTTTACTCATACAAACGAATGTAAATGCCTAAAGACAAAATCAGCAAGGAAATCGAAGCTAAATTCGGAAATCATCTCAGATCACGTGTAAATGGTATTCTCATCGAAGATGAAAAAATCCTGATGATCAAACATTTAATGGGAAATGGGAAGATTATGTGGTCAGTTCCAGGTGGTGGAATGCATTTTGGCCAGAGCGCTTCAGAAAATTTAAAACGAGAGTTTTCTGAAGAAACTAGCCTAGATATAGAAGTAAAAGAGTATCTTTTCGTCTACGAATACCTTGCTGCGCCACTTCATGCGATGGAACATTTCTTTTGTGTGGAAAAAACCGGAGGAAATTTATCACTAGGTACGGATCCAGAGCTTTATCCAGACTCTCAAATACTAGAGGAAGTCAAATGGATGAGCATAAATGAAATCCGATCATTGCCTAATGAAGCCCTTCATCAAATCTTTTGGGGAATTAAATCCCTTGAGGACTTAGTATTGTTGCGAGGATATTTTAAATTTGGAAATAATTCTCTAAAATAGCACAAATTAATAACCATCAACCTTACCCAGATTCTTAAAATTTTAGCAAATGAATTTATCAAAAGTACTATCCCTGGTCTTCTTAGTAGTGGCAATTGGTCTAGGCTACCTTCTCTGGAAAGGTGTTGAAGACGTAGTTGAGGACGAAAAAAGAATCGCACTTGTAGAAGCAGCTATCATCGAAAAGTTGCAGATGCTCAGAGACGCAGAATTGGCATTTCAAGCTTCTAACGGAAGATATGCCGAGAACTGGAATGAATTGAAATCATTTATCCAAAATGGACAGATCTGGCTCATCCAAAGAACAGAGACCACTAAAATCCTTGATTACGGTGCGGAAGAAACTACTGTAGAGTTCGATACACTTGGTTCTGTGCCAGTAATCGATTCTTTGTTTAACGAAAGAAAATATCCTGACTTCAATCTTGATGGTCTTGTGGTAGTCCCAGGTTCTGGAGGAAAGCAGTTTGAATTCTTCGCAGATAAAGTAGAGAGAAATTCTTATGAAATCTCCGTATTTGAGATCAGAGATCCTGCTCCAATCAATCCAAAAAGAAGATTGAATAACAACGAAAAAGCCTTAAAAGTAGGTTCAAGAACAGATGCCTCTACCGAGGGTAACTGGAAATAAAACCTCCTATTTTGGAAAGTAACCTTAAAGTATTTAAAAGTGATAGGTTTGATGTGGAAGACGCAGCGAGCCTATCACTTTTTTTGTATCCAGATTCTCTATTCATTTTTGCGAAGGATAATAACCAGACCAATATTTGTATTCACGAATACATTAATTTCGATTGGGCATCTTTAGAGCAATTGGTGATATCAGATCATTTATTGAAAAATGACGTCCCTGCCAAAATCTATCTCCACCAACCTGATTTCTGTCTGGTTCCGGGAGTTTTATTTCAGCCTGGGCAAGAAGCATCCTACTTGTCATTTGCGAGCGAGCAGAAAGCCAATACCAGCTATTTCAATACCCCTCTGGACAGCAACAATCTGCAGGTACTTTCTGGTATCTCCAGTAAGCTAAAGAAATCACTTGAAGCCCGTTTTTCAGAGTTAACATTCCATCATGGGTCGGTTTCATTCCTGTCTTATTTGTTCAAGGAACGGTTTAATCTTATTGGACAAGAAATTCTGATCAGCATATTTGGAAATCAAATCTATGCAGCAGCATTTTCAAATCAGGAACTGGCTGTATTCAACATCTTCTCTATTGACTCCAAAGAGGATATTCTGAAATATGCGTTGATTCTCATCGAGCAGTTGAAATTTGATCGAAATCATGCGCGGGTCAGTCTTTTTGGAGCAACTGAAGAAAATGGGATTACTGAGGATTGGGGAAAGGGATACTTTCACCATTTTCGTCTATTGACTCCACATGCCAATCAGAATTTCACCCATGGATTCAAACATTTGAAGTCAGTTAATCTATTTGAGACCAATTGGCAATTTGATTAACCTATGAAACCAAAATGACCAAACTAATCACCAAATACACATGGCAATGATTAATTTGGTCATTAAAGGTTCCACCTGCCTGACGGCAGTCAGGTGCGACCCTTGATTAACAACACAACAGATGAAAAAAATTGCCATTTTCCCTGGCTCATTCGACCCATATACCCTCGGACACCACGATATTGTGATGAGGAGTCTGAATTTATTTGATGAGGTGATTATTGGGATTGGTTACAATTCCACCAAGAAATCCAGGTACTTTGAGATCGATGATATGGTGGCTAAAGTAGAAAGTGTATACGAAAATACACCTAGAGTCAAAGTCATCGTTTACAACGAACTAACCTCTACCCTAGCTAAAAAGCACAATGCCCAGTTTCTGATCAGAGGATTGAGAAATACTACTGATTTTGAATACGAGAACACCATCAGCCAGATGAATCGTTATTTAAATGCCGAATTGGAAACTGTGTTCCTGATTACTTCACCAAGATATGCAGCGATCAGCTCCACTATTATCCGTGAGGTACATCGTTTTGGAGGAGATGTGGAAGAATTCCTTCCTTATAATATCTGAGGTTTCAGATGGCTCTTGATGTAATGCTTAAAGAGATAACGCATCGATGGATAGGAATTGATTAAAGCGATTTTTGCGTCCCCCTCATAAAACCATCTGATATCCTCAATACCCTCTTCTTTCTGCGGGGTCATCTGAGCATCATTGATACAATCCATCTCAAACCAATACGTCTTCTTTAGGATACTTTTTCTGTCCTGCGTGTAGGTATGCCAAGTATTGCAGATTGGGTTGCCCGCTTTCACTTTTATGGCGCATTCTTCTTCCACTTCACGAACAGCACATTGCTTTGGAGTCTCCCCCTTATCGAATTTCCCTTTTGGAAAATCCCATTTTCCAAGCCGGAAAATCAGCAGTAACTTATCCTTTTTAGCAACTACCCCACCGGCAGCCTTTATGATAGAAAAGCGACTTTTCACAAACTTTTTCAAAGCAGCCTTATCCTTACTGACCAAAGTAATCGAGTCCAGGTCCTTCAGTTTTCGGGTACGTAGCAGATACAGCAGACGAATAATCAGATCATGAGAAGGCTCATGAAATAGAATATCATCTTTCCATGGTAAATGAGGAGGCAAGTCTTCTTGCTGCTCATATACAGAATCATAAGTCTTCGAAGGGTTCAGTTCCTCGTAGCTTATCAGGTCGAATGGTTTGTCATTCACGAAGATTCTCATATTGAATCAAAGATTTGGCGTGGTTGGAATAAGTCAAAAGTGCATATTTTTTTTCACTTGCTACACCCTTAGGCAGCGTTAATCTATTATTTTTGGTTTATGGAAATTTTAGATGTGAATGTAGCTGCTGAAGTAGCAGATAAATTATTGGAGATTCAAGCAATTAGACTTCAACCTGAAAAGCCCTTCACCTGGGCTTCTGGCTGGAAATCACCAATATACTGTGACAACAGACTTTCCCTGTCTTTTCCTAAGGTGCGGACAATGATCAAAGAGCAATTGATCAGAAGCATTCAGCATTATTTTCCAAATGTAGAAGCAATCGCAGGGGTAGCTACTGCCGGAATTCCTCAGGGAGCCTTGCTTGCCAATGATCTTGATCTTCCATTTATCTATGTACGATCCAAGGCTAAAGGCCATGGAATGGAAAATATGATCGAAGGCCAGGTTGTAAAAGGCCAAAAGGTGGTTGTGGTCGAAGATCTAGTCTCTACTGGAGGAAGTTCGCTCAAAGCCACTCAGGACTTACTTGACGCCGGATTTGAAGTGCTGGGTATGGTTGCCATTTTCAGCTATGGATTCGATGTGGCTGCTCAAAACTTCGAAAAAGCAGGTGTAAGGCTTGTATGCCTAAGTCATTATGAAGCGATGCTTCCAATGGCAGTTCGGAGAAAATATATCAACGACGACACGCTGGGATCTCTTTCGGAATGGAGGAAAAACCCGGCAATCTGGAAACAATAGGTCTACTAAATACAACGAAAGGCAGTGAATTTTCGCTGCCTTTGTTGTATTATAATATGCTATTTAGGTGTATTTGCTAATAGTAAAAGTCTAAAGCGACAAAGAATTTGGTGACTCTAATGTTCAATGTGACTTCGGTCTTCTGTCTTCGGTCTTCCTGCCAATAAAGCAAAGAAAACAAGGTAACTGACATCATTGCTGCTAATCACAAGTCTTACTTTTCAAAAAGTCCTATAGACCCTCCTACCCAGTCTTTGTCTTTGTTGAATTTCACTCCAATCATTTCCCCTCGGCTCAGTCTTACCAGATTCCCCACCATCGTTGGTTTCTCATCTGCTTCTGGCCACAGCGCAAGAATCCTGACTTCTACTTTCACTTTTCCGTCAGGAGACTGGATCACGGGAGCATAAGTCACTTTCTTCTGGAGAATATATAGATCCTTATCTTTCACAGCTTCTATATCAGCTTTTTTTACATTGAAAATCACCCCTGAACCTGAAAAAGAAAATAAAGGCTTTAAGACATAATTCTCCAAATCCTCAGGTATTTCGGTTATTTCACTTAATAGGGTGGTTTCTATAAAATATTGCCCCTGTAGATAAGGTAAAATAAACTTTGAAATCCTGGTGTACCAATTCGGATGTCCTGCCCACTCCACGTCCATGTTTTCTTCAAAATTGAACTGCAGCTTCAAATCCTGCCGAAGATCAAGTTCATCAAAAATCACCCGATTATAAATTCGCTTGATCTGGATTCTATCTCCAGCTAGATTTAGATAAAAAAGTTGCTCTCCCTCTTTTATTACATCGGTGACACAGACGATTGGAATACCCACATCTCTATGACAGTAGTAAAAGTCAATTTTAGTATTCTGCTTTTCCGGCTCAATTTCCAACAGAACCACTTCCTCAGGGTCATGTCCATTCAGCACCACTTCCTTAAGTTGCTTCAAATAAGCCTCTTCATCCATCTCTGATAAATAGGGCGTCAATTCTGAAATAAAAGGATACTGTTTTTGAATCTTTCGAAAAAGATTAAACTGAAAATTAAAGATAGTTGGAAAGCCCTGAACCTCGATGAGCTTTGGTACAATCCTTCCATTTTCCTCACAGATACCAAAATCTATCGCCATAAACTGGGTATGGGCATCTTCATTCGGCACAGCAGTATTCAGATCAATTGCCCGCTGAGTGATCTTTTTGAATTCTGGCTTTTTGATGAAATTACATACCTCATCACATGCTTCTTCCAACTGTTTTTTCAGCTCCTTAGGAATGAAAAAGGGAGTTTCTGCTACTCTGAAAGTAGGGGCATAATTGAAGTCCGCAGCTATGTCATCAAGGAAAGCCTGATATTTCTCTACAGAAAATTCCTTATTGAACTGAGCTCTGCGGGATTCAATCATAATGCATTAAATTAAGGTAAGCGATTTGGAAGCTTTTACGTTTAGGATGGATTGCTCAAGAAAATTCGGAATCAACGTTTCATTCGTCTTGTATATTTTGTCCTCATCTGTCAAATTCTCAAGCATCTTTCTAAACTTGATTTTACCCTTGGACGCAATAATTTTCTCTTTAACCTCAGCTTTTTTCAAATGTGCCAGAAAACTTACAGGATCTGCTTCTGGATGGAACTGTGTTCCCACCATTTCTGGGGAAAATCGGATTGCCATAATTGCACGCTCGTATTCTACATGGTCACGGATCTTTTCCAGAGCGATGATTTTGGCTCCCAATAGTTTGAACTTCTTCAAATCAGGCCGCACTACTTGATAATCTCTCGAGTCTATCGCCCAAAAAGGATTGTCCAAGTTCTGTAGCAAGGAATCCTTGTGTCCATCAGCTGTCCTGTGAACTGACATCACTCCAAATGAGGTAGATATTCTTTTAGTCAAGGTTCCCAGTCCGAAATGCCTACATGCCATCTGGAAAGAATGACAAATGAAGAGAATGTATTTCTTATGATTATGATTTTGATTCCAGATCCAAATTTGATCCAAAAAATCAAAATATTTTAAATCCCAATAACCATCACCATCCATGGGATTTCCTGGTCCCCCGGTTGATATAAATAGGTCATAATCCCGGATTTCAGGGATTTCGGCTTTGCCTCTCACATCAAACACCTTGTAGCTTAACTGGCTTTCAAATCTAGCCACGATGTCTTTAATACAACGCATCCCCTGATTTGGCTCGCCATCATACATATCCAAGATCGCCAAGTTCAATTTTTTCTTTCCCACGTTGCCAATTGTTAATTTTCGAACCGCAAAGGTAATGAAAGCGCTTAAATCCCCTCTGTAAACTTTGAAGTGATCATATCCACTACTTTTTTCAGATCCTGAGTTTTCTCAAATACGGCTAATTGTTGGTCTGCTCCTGTTCCATTTTTCAGTATTTGATGGACATAATCAATTTCTTTCCTACTATCCAATTCATCAACTACATCATCCACAAAATCCAGCAATTCCATGATAAGCTCTGTCGTAGGCACTTCTATTTTTCTGCCAAAATCTATCAGCTTCCCTTCAATCCCATTTCGTGCTGCACGGAACTTGTTTTCACGAATCAAGGCAATTCGATAAATATTAAAACTGGTGTTACTAAGAAGAAGTCTGTACAATTTGGCTACGACAGCCTGGATTAAAGCTACAATACAAGTAGTCTCATCGACTGTAAGACACATATCACAGATTCGGAATTCTATCGTACTAAAGAATGGATGAATTCTAAGATCCCACCATATTTTTTTTGGATTATCTATGCAGTTTGTTTTTACTAGTGTCTCCAAAAAATTATCATAGGACTGAACCGAATCAAAATACTCCGGCAATCCAGTTCTCGGGAATTTGGCAAAAATCTTAGCTCTAAATGCTTTAAACCCAGTATTCCTTCCTTCCCAAAAAGGTGAATTAGTGGTCAACGCATAAATATGAGGAAGAAAGTAGCAAGCTTGGTTCATCAGCTGAAGCGCAACGTCCCTATTATCAATTCCGACATGGACATGAAGTCCAAAAATCAGGTTGGATCTCGCAATGTCTTTTAATTCATCTACGATAGTATGATACCTGGGATCGTCCGTAATTTCCTGATCTTGCCATCTTGCAAATGGGTGCGTACTAGCAGCTCCTACCAATAAATTCTGGTTAGCCGCCAATTCAGAGATTTTATTCCGAAGATACGAAACTTCCTTTCTTGCCTGAGCCACATTTTCACAGACGTTGGTACCCACTTCCACCACTGATTGATGCATTTCAGCTTTCACTTGCTCTTTGAGTGTAATTTTTCCACCCTCCACAATTTTTGACATGTGTGAGCGAAGATCTCTGGTTTCAGGATCTATAATCTGATATTCTTCTTCTACGCCTAGCGTAAATTTCGGGAGCTTTTTCAGGGATGAAGCCATGGTAATTCGTTAAGCTAAAAATTTTAAAACCTCTTGGAACTGCTTGCTGCATCTTTGATAAATGTACCCCAGGATAGATTCATTTTTCCGGGTTTCTGGGCTTTTGCATAGCTAATTGCCATTTTCGCAGCTTCCTCCACTACCCACTCAAAATTCTCCGCTCCTACAGAATTCACATCCGCATCTGGGGCAGGATTTCCAAAATCAATCGCATAAGGAATACCGTCTTTCACTGCAAATTCTACCGTATTAAAATCATACCCTAGTCCTTCACAAAGACGAATGGTATAATCCTTAACCGTGGCAAGTAACTTCTTGGATGAAGGTGGCCCATCTACTACATAGCGCAAGTGGTGAGGATTTCTTGGTTCGTAAGGCATGATTTTCACAGCTTTACCACCCAGACAATAAACTCTGAAATACTCTTCAAAAACAATTTCTTCCTGAAGCATCATCACAAGCTGTCCAGTCTCAGGGTGGGTTCTGAAAAACTCTGCCTTATCCTCCAGACGATATACGTTCTTCCAACCTCCACCTGCATAGGGTTTCATATACGCCGGAAAGCCAACATATTCAAATATCCCTTCCCAATCCAAAGGAGCTACAAGATTTCTAAATGACTTAGAAGAGGTGTCATCAGGATGCTTTGCAGATGGCAAAATCACTGTTTTGGGTAGTGGTACGCCCAATTTATCAGCCAATGCATTATTGAAAAACTTATCATCTGCGCTCCACCAAAATGGATTATTGATGACTGCGGTACCGGTCAAAGCGGCATTTTTTAAATACGCTCTGTAGAAAGGCACATCCTGCGAGATCCTGTCAATAATGACGGCATATTCTGTCAACTGATTCTGAATCACTTTATCAATTTGCACCGCTTCTGCGATGATTCCTTTTTCGGCTTTCTGATTTACTCTGTCAATAAAAGCCTGAGGAAAAGTATCCTCCATCCCGAAAAGTATTCCTATTTTTTTCATCTGTTTATAATTGATAATAAGTGGTTCTAATTAAACTTAATTCTGCTGAGGTAATGTGGAAACATTTCCTTCCAAACATCCCAATCATGCTTACGATTCTGACGCACATCAAACCAGTGACTCACATTTTTTGCCTTGAGAGTTTCGTGAAGCTTGATATTGGCATCGAAGCAGATATCCCAGTTTGACGTTCCTAAGACAATATCCATTTTCCAAAGTTCCTGGTCGTGAAGACCTGGCAAATACTCAAGTGGGTTGTTGTAATAGATATCATCGTGTTGATAGCCATCCATAAAGTTCCTAATGTCAAATGCACCAGACATGCTAAACATGTGGCTTACGTATCCAGGATGTCTAAAAGCGAAATTAGCTGCATGATACCCACCAAAACTGCATCCAGCTACCACCACTTTTGCCACTGCTGTGTTTAATCGGATGCGCTCCACGATCTCTTGGCAAATCATTTTGTCATAGGCTACATGATGCTGAATACGCTGATGAGGATGAATATTCTTATTGTAAAAACTATCAGCATCATTACTTATAGGACAATAAATTTTTATAAGTCCCTGATCAATATACCATTGGGCAGATTTCACGAGCCCCATGTCGCGATTTTCATGGAACGAGCCTTTGGATGTAGGGAAAACAACTACAGGATAACCCGCATGACCAAAAACTAACATTTCTACATCCCGCTGCAGATGCGGAGAAAACCATTTCAAATATTCTTCCTTCATAGATAAAATTTCAACAGACAGTGAAAATCAGAGGTTTTCTCTCACTTTCAAATACTAGTCAAAAATTCCTAAAAAGAAAAGAAAGTGGTGTTAGCTTATTGAAAAAAAATCATTCCTCTACCTTTTCAAATCAAGATTTGGTTCCTTTCTAAAGACATAATTCCTGACCAAACCTACAATTAAAAAAACTACACAAACCCCAACGCATAACCATTTGGTGGTGGTGAAAAATGAAGCAAAATATCCTAATAATTTACTTTCAAAAGGGAAACTTAGTAATAAGCTCGACACCATTATATTTTCAAACAAATCTAGCCCTGCAATAATAAAAGGGAGAATAAGAAACTTTTTTTGTTTCCATAGTTTACGAATCAAGCCTATTAGCAATAATAAATAAACAATCATGTATGGCGAGTCAAGGGCCCAAATCACAAACAAATATTTCCCCCTCATGCTTTCACCCATATTTTTTATGACCTTAAAAGCTTCATTTGCTGAATATGCAAATCGCAAGTCTAACACCTGATAAGGAGAGATAAAACTGATGAGTAAGAAATTAAAGAAAAGAAATAATGCAAAAAGAATAACCAAATTAGATGGCTTGTCAAGAAACTTAAAAATAGTTTTCATAAAAAAATCTAATAAAATGAATTTGAATAAAGTTAAGCGAATCTAGCTAAAGATTAATAGCCAAATCGCTTTTTTCTGTACGCAAGAGACCAAATTTAGGTTGTGTACCAACTCGCATACATTGGATAATTTTTGGCAGTTCTTGAGATTACTTCATTCATTGTCGCTCCAGTGTCTTTTACTTTTCTGGCAGGCATTCCGGCATAAATCGAGTTTGCTTCTACGATAGTATTTGCCAAAACAACGGCACCAGCGGCGATCACCGCTCCAGAGTTAACCACAGCTCCATCCATCACGATAGCTCCCATCCCTATCAATACCCGATCATGAATCGTGCACCCATGTACTACAGCATTATGAGCAATTGACACTTGATTGCCTATGTACGTTCCGGCTTTTTGATACGAACAATGGATCACCGCACCATCTTGAATATTGGTTTCATTGCCAATTCTGATCTCATGCACGTCCCCACGGATTACCGCATTAAACCACACCGTACAGTTATCTCCCATGATCACGTCGCCGACTACAGTTGAATTAGGTGCCAACCAACAGCTATCCCCAAAGGCAGGATTTTTCCCATTTACTTCTAATAGTAATGCCATATTCACTAAACTTATTGTGCTTCGATTATTAGTATCTGAGAAACAAAGTTTCACTTTTTCTTTTGAGTAATGAACTTTTTGGCAAACTTTGAGTTTTCATGTATATACATCTAAATTCGAAACTAAACTCACAACAATGAAAATTATCAAACAAACAGGCTTTATTCTTGCAGCCGCTCTAATGACTTTTGCTTGTGGCAAGTCCACTGACACGGTAGAAGCTACTGCAGCACAAGAAGTAGCCGAAGCAGAAGGAACTACTTTAACTGTCGATACAGGAGCTAGTACTATTACTTGGACAGGTTACAAGCCTGCCGGACAGCACAACGGTGTAATTCCTGCTACAGAAGGAACACTTATAACAGAAGGTGAAACTATAGCCGGTGGAAAAATCACATTTGACATCACTCAACTGGAGATCAAAGATCTGGAGGCAGGTTCTGAAGATTACGGAAAACTTCATGGTCACCTGCAGTCAGCAGATTTCTTTGACGCAGCTACTCATCCTACCGCTACTTTTGAAATCACTGCTGTAGAACCGTTCACTTCAAGCGATTCTGTATCCGATAAGGATGAATTTGAAACTGAGTTTACTCCTTCATCTGATTCTGAATTGGCACCTGAAGCTCCTACTAATTGGATCAGTGGTAACCTTACTATGAGAGGAACTACTAAAAACATCAAGTTTCCAGCAACAGTAAGTGTATCTAACGGAACTGCCGCTGTTAAAGCAGGATTCAACATCGACCGTACCGACTGGGGTCTTGCTTATGGTGACGAAGCTACTGCTACTGATAAGACAAAAGACAAATTCATTTACAATAGCGTATCTATTGTGTTGGATACAAAAGCCAATTAATCACAACAAACTCTTACAAAAGAGGAATTCTTTAACAGGATTCCTCTTTTTTTGTGCTACCAATGAAAAGTGCATCCTTCGTCTACCCCATAGCAGATCCCGTTTGGATCGAAAAACTTTGCAGATGGGCAGATGTGCATTTTGACTTTTTCGCCTACACCAATGGAAATGATCACCAATATCCAGAGGCACCTTTTACCACACGGTTTTTTGCGGGAAACAATCAATTAACTGAAAAGGAAATCTGGAGCGAATCGTGTGGCTTCAAGAAAGTCGGCATCATCGGCTATGACTTCAAAAATCAGCTGGAAAAGCTCCAAAGTGATAATTCAGCTTTCTTCGATCTCCCCGATATCTGCTTTTTCAAATCCTCTTTTTCCTTAGCGTTTGATGGAGGAAATGTCCATTCAGATATTGAACTGTCTCAGGAATTCTGGAAAGAAGTTGAAAATACAAAGCTTCCAACCTCTGTAAATACCAGTTGTATTGTTACTCCACAAATCTCCAGGGAGAGATATCTGGAAACTGTACATACAATCCAGAATCACATTATCGAGGGTAATACCTATGAGAGCAACTTTTGCCAAGCATATTCAGGAACATTTGATTACTGGGATCCTATTACAGCTTATTTCAACCTGAATAAGCTTTCCCCCATGCCGTTTTCATCCCTATTCAAAGCTAAATCTCAATGGTTAGTTTCGGCTTCTCCAGAGCGCTATTTGAAAAGAACTGGATCGAAAATCATAGCACAACCTATCAAAGGAACTATCAAGCGCGGAAAATCCATAGCTGAAGATGTGATCAATAGAGAAACCTTGGCCAAGAGTGAAAAAGAGCAAGCTGAAAACTTGATGATTACCGACCTGATGCGTAATGACCTTTCGAAAGTATCAAAAACAGGAACTGTAAAAGTCAAAGAGCTTTTTGGGATTTATCCCCTGCCCAGAGTCTTTCAGATGATCAGCACGGTAATTTCAGACTTGAAGGAAGATGTAAGCTTCTCTGATATTATCCAGGCTTCATTCCCGATGGGAAGCATGACAGGGGCTCCGAAAATCCGTACCATGGAAATTATCGATGAACTAGAAAGTTTCAAGAGAGGTTGGTTTTCAGGTGCTTTTGGAGTGATTGAAGAAAATGGAGATTTTGATTTCTCAGTCATCATTCGCAGCATTATTGCTGATCTGGAAGTGAAAAAACTCTATTTTGGAGTGGGCAGCGCCATCACTTTCGATGCAGATGCCGCTCAGGAATATGAGGAATGTGGCCTCAAAGCTCAGGCAATTCTAGAAGTTCTCAGTGAAAAATGAAAAAGAAATATCGCTCCCTCCAATCCGGAAAATCATCCATGTGGATATGGACGCATTTTATGCATCAGTGGAGCAGCTTGATCATCCCGAATGGAGAGGGAAGCCACTGGTAGTAGGCGGGAATGCAGCCAGAGGCGTGATAGCAGCAGCCAGCTATGAAGCAAGGAAATTCGGTGTCTATTCTGCTATGCCTTCAGTTTTGGCAGCGCGGAAGTGTCCCCAGCTTATTTTTGCACCAGCAAGATTTGATCGGTACAAAGAGATTTCCAGTCAAATCCGGGAGATTTTTTACGAATACACTGACTTGGTGGAGCCACTGTCTCTGGATGAGGCATTTATGGATGTGACAGAAAATAAGAAAGGCTTGAAGTCTGCTATTCTGATAGCTAAGCAAATCCGTCAGAAAATCAAAGAACGCACTGGGTTAAATGCTTCTGCAGGAGTTTCATACAATAAATTTCTGGCAAAAATCGCCTCTGATCTGAACAAGCCTAATGGTCAGGCGGTGATACTTCCTGAAGAAGCGGAAGGGTTTTTAGAAAAACTGCCCATCAAAAAATTCTTCGGAATCGGAAAAGTAACCTCCGAAAAAATGAGTAGTCTGGGAATTCACAACGGAAAAGACCTGAAGCAGTTTTCACTTCAATACCTCACCCGGAAATTTGGTAAATCAGGCATCCATTATTTCAATATAGTACGGGGAATTCACCTCTCCGAAGTTCAACCGCATCGGATTCGAAAATCCATCAGTGCAGAAAACACCTTTGAAAAAGATCTCTTGGCAATGGAAGACTTACTTTCTGCCTTAAAACCAATCTGTGATGAACTGATCAAAAGAATAAAGAAAAGTGGAATCAAAGGCCGGACAGTCACAATAAAAATCAAATACTCAGATTTCACACAGCAAACCCGGAGCAAAACTCAGGAGCAATATCCTGATGAAGACCTTATCTGGAAAATAGCTCAGGAGCTTTTGGCCCAAGAACCCTTCAGCAACTCTATTCGATTATTGGGACTGGGCATATCCAATCTCAACATTATCGAGGAGCATCAGCATTTTGGAGAGCAGTTGAAGATTCCGTTTGAAGGATAAGATTCACTTATCTCCCCTACTTCCTGTAAATGAATTGATATGTACTGGAATAAAAAGGAATACTCTAAGATAGGTTATCTCTCTTATCAATAAACATTAAGAGTTTTAACAAATAAAAGAATCACACATTCTGCCATTTTGTCCGCATTTTCGTAATTTCGCCATCCGAAAGAAGGAAAGAAGAAGTTACATGAATAATTTAATTGCAGACATTGATATCATCCCAGCAGAAGAAGCACAAGCATGCGACTTCAAAACCACTGTAGATGAAAACACCGGCAAAACCAGAAAACTCTACATCGAGAGCTACGGTTGCGCCATGAATTTCGCAGATTCGGAGATTGTAGCCTCCATTATGAAAGAAGGGGGATTTGATACAACTTCTGATTTTTATCAAGCAGATGTGATTTTCCTTAACACCTGCTCCATCCGCGAAAAAGCTGAACAAACAGTAAGAAAACGCCTCACTGATTTCAACAGAGCCAAAAGAAACAAGCCTGAATTGACTATTGGAGTGTTGGGTTGCATGGCTGAGCGATTGAAAGAAAAACTACTTGAAGAAGAAAAAATAGTAGATATCGTCGTGGGTCCGGATGCTTACAGAGATCTTCCAAATCTCCTTTCAGTAGCCGAAGACGGGCAAAAGGCTGTAAACACTTTTCTTTCCCGTGAGGAAACATACGCAGATATTTCTCCTGTCCGACTGAATTCCAACGGTGTATCGGCATTCATCTCCATCATGCGTGGCTGTGACAATATGTGCTCCTTCTGCGTAGTACCTTTCACTCGTGGAAGAGAGAGAAGCCGTGATCCACATTCCATTATCGAAGAGGCAAAAGACCTATTTTCCAAAGGATACAAGGAAGTGACTCTGCTGGGTCAAAATGTAGATAGCTACAAATGGTCTCCTGAAGAAAACAACAAAGCAAGACTGAACAAAAAAGAAGAGGAAGTAACTACTGTAGTCAATTTCGCCAACTTATTGGAAATGGTTGCCTTGGTAGATCCAAGTTTACGTGTGCGCTTCTCTACCTCCCATCCCAAGGACATCACAGACGATGTCTTGTACACGATGAAGAAGTACGATAATATCTGCAAATACATCCATCTACCGGCACAAAGTGGTAATTCCCGTGTACTGGAAATGATGAATAGAACGTATGACCGGGAATGGTACTTGGAGCGTGTTTCCAAAATCAGAGAGATACTCGGCGAAGAATGCGGAATTTCTTCAGATATGATTACAGGATTTTGCAGCGAAACAGAAGAAGAACACCAGGACACGCTTTCCTTGATGGACATCGTGAAATTCGATTTTTCTTACATGTTCTTCTATTCCGAGAGACCTGGAACTTTGGCTGCAAAGAAATATGCAGATGATATTCCTTTGGAAGTGAAAAAGCGAAGGCTGGCTGAGGTGATTAAAAAACAAAGTGCAACTTCTCTGGAGAGAAATAAACTTGACCTTGGCAAAGAGCAAATAATGCTAGTTGAAGGTGCTTCGAAAAAATCTGCAGATGATTTCAAAGGAAGAAACTCCGCAAACAAAGTAGTAATCGTACCTGCAGGAAACTACGCTAAGGGCGATTACTTAAAGGTAAAAATCACCGATTGCACTCCTGCAACGTTATTTGGTGAGGTGATTGAAATAAACCCGAAAATTTGATGATTACAAATCCGGAAATTCAAAGCGTCAAACAACGCTTCGGGATCATTGGAAATAGTCCGCTTTTGAATCATGCGATTCAGGTAGCAATGCAGGCATCTCCTACCGATATGACAGTGCTGATCACTGGTGAAAGTGGAAGTGGTAAGGAAAGTTTTTCAAAAATCATTCATTCCCTCAGCCTTCGCAAGCATGGTAAATCCATAGCTATCAACTGTGGTGCTATTCCGGAAGGAACGATTGATTCCGAACTTTTTGGTCATGAGAAAGGCTCCTTCACGGGTGCTCATGAATCCAGAAAAGGCTATTTCGAAGTAACTGATGGCGGATCCATCTTCCTCGATGAAATCGGAGAACTGCCTTTAGGCACTCAGTCTAGGTTACTTCGTGTGCTGGAAAATGGAGAATTCATCAAAGTAGGTTCCTCAAAAGTCCTAAAAACCAATGTCCGCGTAATCACGGCTACCAATGTCAAACTTCTCAAGGCAGTAGAAAAAGGCAAGTTCAGAGAAGACCTTTATTATAGATTGAATACCGTTCCGATTTTTGTACCACCACTGAGAGAGCGTGGAGAAGATGTGGTTTTACTTTTCAGAAAATTCACCTCTGATTTCTCTGAAAAATACCACGTTCGCCCAATTTCCTTAGATATTGAGGCTCAAGCAGCTTTGATGCGTTATTCTTTCCCGGGCAATATCCGTCAGCTGAAAAATATTGCGGAGCAAATTTCTCTCTTGGAAAATGAGCGGGAAGTAGATGCTACAACTTTGGCCAAGTACCTGCCATCAGAAAGTTCCCGTCTGCCGATGACACTTCCGAGCCTGTCAAAAAACACTGACACTACAGATTTCTCTGAGAGAGATTTGCTGTACAAAGTATTGTTTGACATGAAAAAAGATATGACTGACCTGAAAAAACTTGTGCTGGAGACGTATCACAATGGCGGGTTAAATTCAAATATCATCCAAAAGCATCAGGGACTTTTCGAAGATATGGATAGCGGATTTGGTTCTAAAGAAAGTACTGAATCCAATCCAAGTTACGTTCCTTTAGTAATCGATTCTAAGAAATCTAACTCATCAAATGACGATGATTATGAAGACGATGTCATTGAGGACATTATTCATGAGGAAGATGATAATTCACTTTCACTTGAAAAGAAAGAGAAAGAAATGATTCTCAGAGCTTTGCGCAAGCATAATAATAAGAGAAAATACGCAGCGAGTGACCTGGGTATCTCAGAACGAACACTTTACAGAAAGATCAAACAATATGAAATTGACCAATAAGTTCACGCTCTTTGCACTGGGATTGGTCTTTTTCCTTTTCCAAAGCTGTTCGGTCAAATACAGCTTTACAGGTACAAATATCGATTACAATCTAGTGAAGACATTTACTGTAGATAATTTCTTCAATGATTCCGGCGGAGGACCTGCGAATATAGAGCAGAGATTCACTGAAGCACTGAAAGAATATTACCAGAGAAACACCCAGTTAGAGCTAGTGAGAACAAACGGCCACTTGCAGTTTATGGGGGCAATCACCCGATACACTACTACTCCGCAAGCTCCTGTATCAAGTACTGATCCGAATCTACCTGACCGTGCAGGCACCATGCGCCTGACTATAGTCGTGGACGTGGAATACATCAACACGACAAACGAAGAAGAAAATCTAAAAAAAGGTTTTACGTTTTTCAAAGATTACGATTCTAGAACAACAACTTTCCTTGATGTGGAAAATGAGCTGGTAGAAGAGATTTTCACTACTATCATTCAAGATATCTTCACAGCGACAGTAGCCAACTGGTAATTTTCTTATATTCAAACTATAAGAAATATTCACTTGAACGCAGTCCGATTTTTAGATATTATCCGTAAAGCCGATTCTTTAGATTACAGTGAGATACTGCAGTTACAGATGGTGCAGGAAAATTTCCCTTACTTTCAAATTCCATATATCCTCACTGCACGCTATGAATATCAGAAAGATGAAAGTAAAAAAACTTCATCACTAAGCTTTGCAGCGATCACAAGCCCCGATAGAATCTGGCTGAAAACCCTTATAGAAAAGAAGGGAGAAAAAGCTGTCGCACCTAAAGATGATTTGATCGAGACTATTCAAGAAGAGAAGGGGGGAATTGTCGAGGAGGAGAAGAAGAAGCCCATAGACCTTATCAAAGGAATTAGCAAAAAAAAGATCAAACTAGAATCGATCAAAGAGATCGAAGCAAAACAGAATACTGATAACCTTGCGGCAGGCAGCACGCAGGTAAAATATAATCTGAGTGCTGCCACCATGCGCTTAACTATTGTTATTGATGTGGAATATATCAACCCAACAAACCAAAAGGAAACTCTAAAAAGACCCTTTACGTTTTTCAAAGATTACGATCCAAGAACTACTACTCTCCTCGATATGGAAAATGAGTTGGTAGATGAGATTTTCACTATCATTCAAGATATCTTCACATCGACAGTCGCTAACCCGGATTTTAACTATATTCAAGCCAAAAGAAATATTCACGTGAACGCAGTCCAATTTTTAGAAATAATCCAAAAAGCAGATTCCTTAGATCCGAGTGAGATCCTGCAGTTGCAAAAGGTGCAGGAAAATTTTCCCTACTTTCAAATTCCCTATGTCCTCACAGCCCGCTTTGAACTTCAAAAAGATGGGACAGAGAAACCTTCCTCACTAGGTTATGCAGCGATTTCAAGCCCCGATAGAATTTGGCTTAAAAGCTTGATAGAAAAGACGGCGGTGGAAGCTAGCATTCCAAATGCAAGTATTCCGAAACCTGAAATTAACGTGGGAGAAAAAACTGAAGCTACTGAGGAAGCGAATAAAAAAGCAGAAATCAATTCTGAACCTGCTAAGCCAATTCGGCAAAGAAGAAAACCTCCGAAAGATGACCTGATTGAGACCATCAAAAGAAAAGAAAAAAGGGTAATTGTTGACGAGAAAAAGAAAGAGCAAATAGACCTGATCAAAGCTTTTAGCAAAAAAGACATCAAGCTGGCTACAATCAAGGAAATCGAAGCAAACCAAAATACAGAGAACCTTGCAGCTGCCAGTACGCAGATCAATGATAATCTGATATCAGAATCTTACGCTAAGATTCTTGCCAAACAAGGTAAGAAGCAATTGGCCAAGGAAATTTATGAGAAATTGGTATTGAAGTTTCCGGATAAAAGGGCTTACTTTGCGGACTTGATTGAAAAACTGAAAGATTAACACCCATATTATATGTTTATTTTATTGATTACAATTATTCTGATTTTAGCTGTTTTGCTAATCTTAGTGATCCTAGGCCAAAACTCTAAAGGTGGAGTTGGTGCAGCATTCGGAGGCGGTGCTTCTCAAATCATGGGAGTAACCCGTACCGGAAACGTACTTGAAAAAGCTACTTGGGTATTGGCAGTTTCTATCCTTGCGCTTTCTTTGGCATCATCTGCCTTCTACAATGGAGCACAGTCGAATCAATTCTCATCTCCAAATATTGAGAATGCGAAGCAGCAAGTGGTAGCTCCTACTTTTGGAGAAGGCGAAAGCTTGCTTCCCGCAGCCACTGAAGAAACTTCTGCTGAGCCTGATACTACTTCAGGAAACTAAGTAGAATATCTCCAAACAAGAAAAGTCTGCTCCGCAAAGGGCAGACTTTTCTTGTTTATAAGCTTTCTTCGAGCTTTTCCAAAGTTTAGAACTTTGGAAAAGCTCGAAACACCTCATAGCTCATAAAGAAACAGTCTTAAGCAGAAGTCGCTTAGTGATAGGGATCAGTGTTTCTTCGATGGGAAATTCTTGTTGGCTATGAATTCTCCAAGTGGCAGGGTTTGGCAGTTCCTTGATCTCTCGTACCAAATCCATTTTGATTCTTTCCAGGGTATTTACTATGCTTCGCTGGAAAATTCCAACTAGCCACATGCTAATGCCTCGAAATTTTCCCCCTGCAAAATGCAGCAAACTTGATTTATAACGAAAGGCATGAATATCTTTTTTTCTGTCTCTGGACATCAAGATATAGCCTTCTTGATTATAGATCGGTACAATTCCTACAGGTTCAAATTCTAATTGATCTTCCACATAATCATAAATTGTCCTGCCCTCTTCGATCTGTGAAACTAACTTTGGCAATGCAAATTCGGTGATCATAGTAAGCTCTTTCATCACTCCATCCTCACTTACCTTGGATAGATAATTCAACTCTCCTTTTTGAAAGTCAATTGATTCCAATGTCTTTGGAAAAAGCTTTGTCAGCTCTGTCCTACCTGACTTCAATTCCTCCAAATCGCGGTAATGATCTATCAATTCGGAAAGAACAGGATAAAGCTTCATTTCATTAAAATGCTTGTTAGTTTCCTGCAGATAGGCCAGCAACTGATACTTTTTATACTCGAAATCTATCAGGCCTTCGGTAATCCAGTTTTTAGGTAGTGATGTCATAAGAAATAGGTTTGACTTTAAATTACAAATTTCTGACAATTCTGAAGCGATAAGAGCAAAAATGGCAGTCTGTTCTGCCAAAAAAATCAGCCTTTCATCACAATTTTCTAAACATTAACAGCCGATTTGTCAGCCTTTGCCATTATTCCTTCCTTGGCACAAGAAGTGCTATTAGGCAAGTACATTTTAAACTAACCTTAAACGAATTTATATTATGTCAAATGTGAACATCAAACCTCTTGCAGACAGAGTTTTGGTACAACCTGCTGCAGCTGAAGAGAAAACAGCTTCTGGTCTTTATATTCCAGATACCGCTAAAGAGAAGCCACAAAAAGGTACTGTAGTGGCAGTAGGAAATGGCAAAAAAGATGAGCCTTTAACTGTTAAAGTTGGCGATACAGTATTGTACGGTAAATATTCCGGTACTGAGCTGAACGTAGAGGGTAGTGACTATCTTATCATGAGAGAGTCAGACATCTTCGCAATCCTTTAATAAATCATCCCTAATCTTTAACTCAAAATAGTTAACAATATGTCTAAGCAATTATTTTTCAATACAAGTGCCAGAGATCAGCTGAAAAAAGGCGTTGATGCGCTTGCAGATGCAGTAAAAGTAACATTGGGTCCTAAAGGACGTAATGTGATCATTGATAAGAAATTCGGCGCACCTACTATCACTAAAGATGGTGTATCTGTTGCCAAAGAAATCGAATTGGCTGAGCCAATCGAAAATATGGGCGCTCAGCTTGTAAAAGAAGTAGCATCCAAAACTGCTGACGATGCAGGTGACGGTACTACTACTGCAACTGTACTTGCTCAATCCATCTTCGGTGTCGGTATCAAAAACGTAGCTGCCGGAGCTAACCCAATGGATCTTAAAAGAGGAATTGATAAAGCTGTAGCTGCAGTTGTAAAACAACTACAAGCTGACTCTAAGCAAATTTCTACTTCTAAAGAAATCGCTCAAGTAGCGACTGTATCTGCCAACAATGACGAAGAAATCGGAACAATGATTTCTAACGCAATGGACAAAGTAGGTAAAGACGGCGTAATCACTGTAGAAGAAGCAAAAGGCACTGAAACTGAAGTAAGAACTGTAGAAGGTATGCAGTTTGACAGAGGTTACTTATCTCCATACTTCGTAACTAACACGGAGAAAATGGAGGTTGAACTTGAGCAGCCTTACATCTTGATCTACGACAAGAAGATCTCTTCGATGAAAGAACTGCTTCCAGTACTTGAGCCAGTAGCTCAGTCAGGCAAGCCATTAGTAATCATCTCTGAAGACGTAGATGGTGAAGCGCTAGCTACTTTGGTAGTCAACAAAATCAGAGGTGCTCTGAAAGTGGCTGCTGTAAAAGCTCCAGGTTTCGGTGACAGAAGAAAAGCAATGTTGGAAGACATCGCAATCCTTACTGGCGGAACAGTAATCTCTGAAGAAAGAGGTTTCAAACTAGAAAATGCAACTATTGATATGCTTGGTAGAGCTGAGAAAATCAATATTGACAAAGATAATACTACACTCGTGAATGGTGCTGGTGATGCAGCTGCTATCAAAGGCAGAATAGCTGAAATCAAAGCTCAGATCGACAAAACTACTTCTGACTACGACAGAGAGAAATTGCAGGAAAGACTTGCAAAACTATCTGGTGGTGTAGCTATCCTTTATATCGGTGCTGCTACTGAAGTAGAAATGAAAGAGAAAAAAGACCGTGTAGACGATGCACTTCATGCAACTAGAGCAGCTGTTCAAGAAGGTGTTGTCGTAGGTGGTGGTGTAGCACTTGTAAGAGCTGCTGAGGCACTTAATGACCTTAAAGGCCTTAACGAAGATGAAGATACTGGTATCAATATCATCAGACAGGCTATCGAATCTCCATTGAGAACAATCGTAGCAAACGCCGGTGGTGAGCCTTCTGTAGTGATCAACAAGATCAGAGAAAACAAAGGTAACTACGGTTACAATGCTAGAACAGACGTTTACGAAGACTTATTCAAAGCTGGTGTAATCGATCCTACTAAAGTAACTCGCTTGGCTCTTGAGAACGCAGCATCTATAGCAGCGCTTCTTTTGACTACTGAGTGTGTAGTTGCAGATGTGAAAGAAGACTCTCCTGCTATGCCTCCAATGGGTGGCGGCGGAGGAATGGGCGGCATGATGTAATCATCCCTCCACAATACTTTAAAGGGAGGTTCTTCGGAACCTCCTTTTTTATTGTCTGAATACTAGTAGTTAAAAAGATTAAAATAAAAAAGGTAGTTAAACCTTTTTCTCAGATCAGTATTAATTGTATTTTGGCTTAGTAAAAAGCCCTTTTTTCTATCTCAATTCTCTCGATGATCCAATTTGACACAATTTTTCTAGTGGATGATGACCCAATAAACAACCTTATCAATAGAAGGCTACTTGGAAAAGTTGGTATTGCAGAAAATATTGTGGAATTCCTCGAAGGTGAGGAGGCTTTACTCAAACTCAATGATTTTGACCCAAACCTATCCATTCTAATTTTTTTAGATATAAATATGCCTGTCTTGAATGGCTGGGAGTTTCTCAATAAATATCAAGAGATACATGCAAACAGATCGGATAAAATAGTGATCCTTTCCAGTTCCATTGATTATCAAGATAGATTCAAAGCTCAAGGATATCAGATCGTTTCCGGATTTCTAGAGAAACCACTGACTTTAGAAAAAATAAGGATTCAAATGGAGAAATACGAGAAAGACTCAATCTGATCCTATTCGATTATTGATTACAATTTCCCCCAATATCCTTTATCAATAAAAGGAAAACAGAGCATTATCTCCTGGCCCTACCATTCTAACAAGTGCCAAACCTCTGACGGAACCACTATCGAAAACTGGCCATTTTTGCATTGCCTGATATGAGAAACACATCTTAATGAAGGCGCTCATCAGGCTTCAATTGATAACAACGCTCATGTAAGTGAAACCCGAGTTTCTGATAAAAATTGATTGCATTTTCAGCTGCAAAAAGAATTAGTCTAGCCTCTGGAGCTAAGCTTCTAGCAAACTCCAACATTCCCCGTCCAATACCTTCTCCTTGTCTAGAAGAAATTACAGCTAAATCAGCGATAAAAGTCCGGTATGAATAATCAGATAGCGCACGAAGAACACCAAGAATATCACCTCCCTCTCTGGCAACTATGACAAGATTAGAATTTCGAAGCATCCTTTCTAGATGTTCAGGATCATGCATTGGTCTTCTTTTCCCCAATCCTGAATCATCCAAAACATACATAAAGTCCTGAAGAGACAAGTTCTTTTCTATTTCGTATAAAATCATTATGTTGAGGAACAATTAGTTAACAATGACAGGAGGAGCAGGATTCAGTGTTTCAGCGATTAAGTCTTCTAAGGAGAATAGGAACCTGGGAAAAGTCCGTCCCAAATCCTCAAATTCTGATGGAATATCCAGAGAAAAGAATCTAGATAAGGCTGATCTTAAAAGTATAGATGACGGTATCAAGTTCAGAGCAGAGAGATATTCTTCTTCTTCCAAAAGTGGTTATTTCTTTGCGATCATGGTTATCCTAACCTTGATTTGGATTATTTGGACTCTTTTTCTTTAGATAGCACTAATTAAGTACATCTCTAAGTTCTTCCTCTTTTTTGAACATGGCTTTAGCAAATGGGCAAAGTGGAATGACTTTTATCTCTTCCTCCCTCACATAATCCACTAGCTCGTTTAATAGTTTGAGCCCTATTCCTTGACCTTGTAAACTGTCATCTACTTCAGTGTGTTCGATGATCATCTTCTTCGGCCCAGCCATCACATAGACCATTTCTGCAATTCGCTTCGCCCCTTCTTCCAGATAGAAGGAACCTCTTTTCCCATCAAATTGATGTTGGATCTTGATCTCACTCATCGTATTTAACTTTTTGTTCTGCCTAAAACTAATTCATCATAAACCTCATCAATTGGCTCCCAGAGTTCAATACTATGCCCATCTGGATCTGATATATGCACAAACTTACCGTACTCAGTATCCTCGATTTCATCCAAAATAGTCACACCTTCAGCCTTTAACTCCTGCACCAATTCCACTAGATTTTCCACGCGGTAATTGATCATAAAATCCTTTTCCGAAGGCTTAAAATATTGGGTATCATCCTTCATGGGAGACCATTGGGAAAAGCCCATCTTCTCGGGATTCTCAGAACTCCTCCACTCGAAAGCAGTCCCGTATTGATCGGTATTCAATCCCAGATGCTTTTGATACCAATCTTTGGTTTGGTTTGGATCTTTTACTTTGAAAAATATTCCTCCTATTCCTGTGACGCGCTTTTTCATCTGTTTATAATTTGTCTTTTAAAGGTCATAACCTGTCCCGTGACGAAGGATACGAGATAGCCTGTCCCGTCCCGATAGTTATCGGGATCAATCGGGATCTGCCTACCGTCAGGCAGGGAATCTCGCATGCATTATAATCATCCCAGTGTGACGTTTTTCGTCATGCTCGATTTCATCTGAATTCATCATTATTTGTGGAGTATTAAGATAAGAAAATAATGAAATCTCTTATCCTCATAAGTGTTTTTTGAAAGGAAAAACCCCCCTTGCGACTGGCTGATCACTGCGACTGATCACTGAAAATTGAACCTTAATTCGCTTCCTCAATTTTCACTTTAACTTTTTTCACCCGCTCATTTTTGAGTTTTGGCAAAAGTTTTTGAAGCAAACTGCTTTTCACGGCTACATACGAAGCAAAATCCATAATGGTGATTAAACCGATTTCAGCACTGGTTAGCCCGCCCTTTTTGGTAAGCATCCCGACAATATCCCCCTTGCTGACCTTATCTTTTTTACCTGCACTCACATAAAGGCAGGTCCATTCCTGAGGAACTGGCGGAACAAGCTTCTCACCAACCTTGAATTCATCAATAAATTCATCAATATACTCAGGTTTGGACTCATCATTGGCCAAGATCAGATAGGACAAGCCCTCTGCATGCATCCTGGCTGTTCGCCCATTTCTATGGATGAAGGCATCTTCCTTGGGCGGTAATTGGTAATGAACTATATGCTTGATCTCCGGAATATCCAAGCCACGCGATGCCAAATCGGTCGCAATCAATAAATTGGTGACTTTGCTTCTGAATCGGATCAGGTTCTTCTCCCTATCTATTTGCTCCAAACCACCATGCAGTACCGAATGAAAATAATCATAGTCATTCAGCAAAGTGCTCAGTCTGTCCACAGCATCTCTGTGATTGCAAAAAACAATGCAAGATTCGTCCTGAAACCCCGCTACTAACCGCATCAGTGTTTCTCCTTTCTCCTTGCTGGAGCTGTGTACAACCTTTAGCTCCAACTTAGACTCAACCACATCCCGAAGGAAATTGACTGTGCGGTAATCTACAAATGGTAGAAAATCTGGCATTCGCTTCAGCACCGTCGCCGAGGTAAGCAAATGTCTCTGCTGCCCGTTAAGCGCTCCGAAAATCACTTTCAGTTGCTCATGAAATCCCATTTGTAGCGACTTGTCAAATTCATCCAAAACTATTGTCTGGATAGTTTTAGGGTCGAAGGATTCTCTTTCTATATGATCAGCCAGCCTTCCTGGAGTGCCAATAATCACGTCTGGAGCTTCCCCCAAACTGTTAGATTCGAGTTTGGAGGAATGCCCTCCATAGACTGTACTCACTCTGAAGGGAGTTCTCATGGCCTTGAAAACCTGCTCGATCTGAATTGCCAATTCTCTGGAAGGCACAATTATCAATGCCTGCACTTCTCTCACATTATCATTCAAAGAATTTAAAAGCGGAATCAGAAAGGCGACAGTCTTACCCGATCCTGTGGGTGATAAAAGTACGAGGTGTGGATTTTTGGCGGCTCTGGAGATGAACTCGGTTTGCATTTCGTTGAGGCTGTCAATCGAAAGGCTTTTTAGATACTGGGCGGTGGATTCTGTTTGATTTTCTGACACGCACAAAAGTACCCATTTCCTTTGAGCTATGTGGTCAATTTGTGTGAGTAGCTAAACTTCCTTTCCCTTCACTACCAAATACCAATCTCCTTCAAGAGCCAAATAGCCGTAGTCATAGCAGTAGTGATAAATATTGCCCTTTTTGGTTTCGTAGAGATGCGTAAAATACTTGAACTGAAATCCATCGCGAAGTAAACGCTCTCTCGTGGTCTTGCCTATTTCCTCGCCTGAAGGAATAATTGCTTCCAGAATATTCCGGTTCTTCTTTAGGCTGTGATTTACGCGACGGATGTAATTGGTGGAAAAAGCATTTTGCTGATTGTTGAACGTATTTCGGCATTGGTCATCACAGAATTTTTTGTCAATTCTGCCTTGAATTACTGCATTACAATTCAAACAGTATTTTTTCTCAATTGCCATACGCTAAAAAGTTTGAAGTAATTTAATCCACCGCTGTTAATCTACATCAAAATAACTAAGGTTACTATCTTCACATTCCCTGCAATAGGTGTAAAACCGGTTATGCTTTTCATCGAATGCAAAAGTCTCTGTAGGAAGATCATCATTAAGTATGTATTGTTTTATATGATTCCCCTCCCAGTCAAATACTTCTACTTGCATCTTTTTCGGCAAGCTATTTCCTGTTAAATCAGATGCTCGATTATTGAGATTTAATCCATAGATATATTTTTGATCAGAGTCAGAATCTCTAACGAATACATTAACAAGAGATCTCTTGTTTTCATCTTTCTCTTCATACCCTTGTAAAAATTTTTCCGGATCATCAAAATAGGTATTTCTTAGGTATTGGCCATGCGCATCAAAAAAATCAAGAGACCCTAATAGTATAGGAAATGCAGCTATGAGCCCTTTCTCTTTATTAACTGTCACAGCAGATCTGTATATAGAAGTATTTCGGATTTCGCCTTTATTAAATTCCTGATGCGGAATGTAAGGGATAAATTGTACGCTGTCTTTTTCAAAGCTGTAACTTGTGAACCTATCATCCCCCTCTGTCGTCCCTAGGATAAAATCCTGGTCTGCATGGTAGAAATAAATCATGTGACTGCCTCTAAAAGGAAGGGGTTCTTGCTTAAGAACTGATTCTTTGTTTAGTAAAAGACTCTTGAGATTAATTTTATTAACTATTCTTCTTTGAGAATCAAACACAGTAATTATTGGAGATCCATTTTCAAATTCCTTTTGTTTGATCAACAATGGCATTAAGATTTCTCCTGGACCTTCCCCGTGTTTGCCGAAAGTTGTCAGTAGCTTATGTGAATTCGTATCATAAATTTCCAGAAAAGGCTCTGAGGACTTTTGTACAATTAGCAGTGTATCTATTACCAGTAAATTTACATTTCCTCTGCTGAGCACTTGTATTCCGGTTTCGTGTTTATCCAATTCAACTTTGGATTTAATTTCTTCTGAAGCTTCATTTTTTGTTCCTTCGCAAGCAACGGCTGAAAAAAGAATTGTTAAAAGTGTAATTAACCTAAGTTCTCTCATATTAATTGGCATTATTAGCTAAATGGAAAAAATCATTCATCCTATATCTCTTGAACACAAACTAAGTTAACCAATTAGTTTGAAAAACAATCCTTTCAAACTAATTGGCTCAAGATTTCCCTCTAGCTCACCTCTCAAACTTTAAAGTACTCAGATTAAATGTGTTCCAAATATCAATAGGATCTTCTGAGGCATACACGAAGTATAAATCCCCATAGTAACCTGTTGCTGGAATGGCAAAAGGAAAATCAAACCAGCCCTCTCGTTGACCCGACGCAGGTCGTGAACCTTTGCTTATTATTTCTGTTTCTGCTATAAGTTTTCCTTCTGGAGATCCTGACCTCAACTGAATTTTTCCTTTCGTGTTTACCGGCATAATGGACAGGGTGATTTCACTGATCTGATTGAGATCAATAGCCTTCAACAAAAGCCAAGATCCAGCAGAAGTGAATTGCACATAATACTCATCTTCAGGATTAGCACGGGCGGCACCCTCCATACCATCTGCGCTGTAAGCAGAGACCGTTGTATTTCGCAATTTCAATTGACTGGTCGTCTTAATCCCAGGAATACCATTCGCTCCTTGATCTTCATAAGAAGCTTGCACGAGGTAGATTCCCTCTGTCTTTTCAGTGTTTTCAATTTGGAATCCCCCTGAAGCAGGCAATCCTGTTCCAGCAGTTGGGTTGGAAATACCCAACACAAAATCAATCATCTGCCCAACTTTATTCTCCTTCAAATGAGTATGACCTGGCATAATCTGCTCACCCCAAACTCCAGCTCCACCATTTCTGACTTTGTCGATCAAGTATGATTTAGCTTCGGGATCGCTTTTATATTTCTCAGACACCGAAGTATAATCCGGCCCCACGGATTCATTACTGATCCCGTGACAGGCTTTGCAGCCAGCTTCGTTGATGTAGGTCTCCCCAATACTCAAAATTTGTTCCTGATGACCCATTTCGATCAGATCGTATCCACCTTCCAGATAATCAATAGTCACCTCGATCTGAGAAGGATCTATATTCCCATCTTCTTTATCAGTTGCTGTGACCTCATAACTAATCGTCTCTTCGCCGAAATAGAAACTCCGGTTTCCCTGCCAGTCAATAGAAACTGTCGGTGCCTCATTGCCTACTTTCACTTCCAAAAATGAACTTGGTGCCTCACCTTTTAGATCAGTCGCTGTCAATTTTACTTTATAAACACCAGGATCATCAAAAGTAAAGGTTGGATTTTCATCCGTGGAAGTTGCTCCGTTTTCTCCAAACTCCCATTGAATACTGACTTGGTCGTCTGTGTCTGGGTCTTTTGTACCCTCTGAAGAAAAACTTACCGCCAAAGGTGCTGCACCAGCCGTTTTGTCTGCAGAGATTTTTACATCCGGCTTTCTATTTCCTTCGGAAAAGACAATTCTATACAAACCCGAATCATCGTTATTCGCTCGCCAAAAAGTCCCATATTCCAACACATACAACGAACCGTCTTTAGCGAACTGCATATCCATGGGCTTTTCAAAGTGAGTTTCCGGCATAAATCGCTCCATGGTATCGTATTCAAAATTCTCCGTCAGACTAACGGTAAAAATCCAGTTTCTCATCCAATCATAGATGAACAACTTCTCATTGTAATATCCTGGAAACCTAACTTCAGACTCCTCATAATCTTCACGATAATACACCTGACCAGCCATGGCATTTCTACCACCCTGACCTAGCATTGGGAATTCTTCTGACTCTGCGTATGGATAATAAATCAAAGCAGGCTTTGCCGCTGGCAAAATTTCCATACCTGTATTATTGGGAGAAGTATTTTTTGGAGCTTGTGTATCAAATTGAAATAAGCTTTCACCTGTAGCAAAATCATACTTCCAATAGGCGTAATTATTTCCTACAAAATATGGCCATCCGTAATATCCAGGTTCAGTTGCGACATTGATTTCATCATAGCCTCTAGGGCCACGACCTTCTTTGTCCTCCGAACCATCAGGACCTACTTCACCCCAATACAAATTACCATTACGACTGTCAATGGAAAACCTAAACGGATTACGATTTCCTTTTACATAGATTTCGGGACGTGTTTTGGGCGTACCTACCGGAAATAAATTTCCCTCAGGAATAGAATATCCTCCTTCCGGATTAGGTTTGATCCTAAGAATAGCACCACGCAAATCGTTGGTATTTCCAGAACTTCTTTGAGCATCCACATTCTTAGGCTGATCTTGGCGCTCATCTATAGGATTGAAATTACTAGATTCAAAAGGCGTAGAATCATCCCCTATTCCCAAGTAGAGATTTCCCTGAGCGTCGAATTCCAAACCACCTCCAGAGTGGCAACAGCCACGATAGATATCCACATCTAAAATCTCAACTTCAGAAGCCAAATCCAGCTTATTATCTACAAAATCAAACCTTGAAATCCTGTTTAAGGTCGGTTCAGAAGCCGGAGCATAGTAGAGATACAACCAATTATTGGTAATAAAATCTGGGTCCATTGCCATTCCCATCAAGCCATCCTCCCGCTCTGGGAATACTGCCAATTCTCCTACAACTGAGGTTTCTCCTGATTCAGCCTGAAAAAGTTTGAGTTTACCATGGCGCTCGATGATCAGTACATCACCATTATCCAGCACCTCGATTTCCATAGGTTCATTAAAGTTTCCCGCCAAAGGGATTTTAGTGAATCGCGATTCATCTGGTTTCACGTTGGCAAAAGGATCTTCTTGCTTTTTGTCACAACTCCAAAAACTCAAACTACAAACTGCAAACAGAAGCAGGTACTTTCTCATACAATTGACTTAGATTTATTCAGACCTTGAAGGTAAAGAAATCTGAAAATTTCAGCGGCTGATTATGATCAATGGTATCAATTTCGGCTTAGGAAATTTTCTTCCACTGAAATAGTTCAGGAATTCTTTGAGAAAATAATAACAGGCTGCAGGTGAATTTGAAGCTGAAACTAGACAGATTTTAGGGTGCTTTGAGAAAATTTGCTAAAAAAATCAAATTTCCCTAACGGCTTCTGTAGCGTATTATTGTTCGGTTACGTCTGAAGAATATATACTTTTATACCACTAAAATCGAGCTATATGAAACGTTTCTCCTCTTCCTATCTACTACTCTTACTATCGATTTTGTTATTCTCATCCTGCCATGATGAAATCAATTCTTCATACACTTACCATACTATGATGCCGGTGTATGTGGAAATGAGCAATGAAAGAGCAAGGATCATCACTACAGAGCCAGCCAAACCTTTGGACAACCCGGGTAAAATCTACATCTATGGGGATTATCTTTTTATTAATGAACCTACGAAGGGAATTCACATTCTGGACAATTCCAACCCGTCCGATCCTATCAATTTGAGCTTTATATCCATTGCTGGAAATGTAGACATGGCGGTGAATGGTAATATTCTTTATGCCGATAATTATGTAGATCTACTAGCATTCGACATTAGTAATATCAACAGTATACAAATGGTAAAACGTATCGAAGATGTTTTTACCCATATGTTCTATCACGAAACAGGTGAAATAATTACCTTCCGCGACACAGTAATTACCACCGAGAATCCAACCTGGCAAATGGAAGGCGGATGGCTTATGGATTCTAGAATGAGCTTTTCAGCCAACTTTTCTGCTGCATCCCAAAGCTACGGTACAGGCGGATCCATGGCAAGATTCACACTTTCAAATCAACATCTTTATGCAGTAGACGAGTCTACCTTACGTGTATTTGATGTAGAGACTCCTGCCGATCCCACTTTTGTAAAACCAATTGATTTGGGCTGGGGAATTGAAACCATTTTCCCTTTTGAGGACAAGCTATTTATCGGATCCAATGTCGGAATGCACATTTACGATGCCAGCACCCCGAGTTCTCCTACCCGCATGTCAGTTTACGAGCATGTTCAGGCTTGCGATCCTGTAGTGGTAAATGCTGATTACGCTTTTGTGACACTGAGAAATGGTAATGCCTGTTGGAATGGTGTGAATGAACTTCAGGTAATTGATATCAAAGACCTTTACCAACCCAAGCTTAAAAAATCATATTCCATGCTCAATCCACACGGATTGGGATTAGCTGGAGACTTCTTATATATAGCGGAGGGAGCACATGGTCTGAAAAGCTTCAATGTCCGCGATGTGATGGCTATTGACCAAAATCAACTTGAGTTTCTAACCAACCAAAAATCAGTTGACCTAATCCCGGGACCTAAATCTCTGATTGTAATCGGTCCTGATGGCGTTTGCCAATTTGACTATAGCAACCCTGCACAATTGAAAAGACTCAGCTGTATTCAGGTCAAAAATCCAATCAAGTTTTATTGATAAGCCAATGATTCGAACTTTAAAACTCCTATTGATCGGCTTTTTACTAATCAGCGTCGAAGGTTTCGCCCAGAACAAAATGTATTTTGGCCAAACTGAAATCGGTGTGCTAATAGGCCGAAGTGAGGAGCAATGGGATGGAAATCACGAAAAGCGGACTGATGTAAGTATTATGAGTTTTCATGGGGCTCGAATCCTCAAAAACCATGTTGTGGGATTTTCTGTTGGATTTGATCAATATGAGGATATCTCGATAATTCCAATTGCATTAGGATGGCGCGGATTTTTAGGAAAAGATGGCAAACCTAAACTTTTTGGAGGTTTGGATTTTGGGGGAGGTAGTGCAGTATTGGAGAAAAAAGTAAGTGATGAATGGAGCAAAAGCTGGTATAAAGGTGGTTTATTAGTCAGTCCCTCAGTGGGCATCAGCTTTCCTGTTTTGAAAAGCAAAACAGCCTTGTCATTCAGTCTTGCCTACAAAAGGCAGGAAATCACTCATTTTCGAGGAAGTTTGTCAAACCCCGGTACCCAAACAATTGCTTCTGATCAGCTACCTCCAGGATTTAGCTCTATGACAAAAAACGACTTTTTATTTCGAAGTCTTGTACTCCGGTTGGGAATAATGTATTGACAATTTGGGAATTAAATCAGGGTTACATTGAATCTATTCCCATGTTATAGGGAATTCCTGCAAATTCAAAATCCAACGACTTCAATATTTATTAGTAATTTAAGATTCGACAAACATAAAAACTATGATAGTTCAAGCAACAGGGCTACCTAACTTAAACGATTTGATTCAAATTTTGAAGAGTGGATTCTCCAATTACTCAGTTTATACATTTGACTCTATACCTCAAAAAAGCATAATTGTGCGAAAATCTGCCACAATCGGTGCCCAAATAACAGTTCACGAAAACGAAATCATAGTTGATGCATGTTATCCTAACATTTTTATATCATCTCTGATGAGCTTGCTTACAGCCAGTACAATTTTTCCTTTTAATTCTTGGCTCAAATTTGAAAAGGAGATTTCTGACTTCTTGAAAAAAAGGTATAATTAACAAGTTCGCTAAGAACAACTTGATTAAAATATTCAACAAACTAGCCTTTAAACATGCTAAAAGGTTTCTTCAACAGAACGATCTAAGAACTTAATGAACTCAAAAAGCCCATATCTAAGCTATAGCTTATGACATGGGTAAATCACTAATCCCAAGGTTTTCACCTCTTAGCCTAGTTCGTTTTGGGAAGCCAAAAATGCTTCAAAAATCGCTACAAACCCTACGCAAGAAGTTATTCCCCTACCTCCCACAAATCTCTTTATAAGGGCAATAGCTACATTTCTTCAAATCATCCGTCTGGTCAAAAGGAATTTCAGTATTGTAAATATCCTCCAACAGCACTTTCAACCCAGCGCTGTACTCCTCTTCAAACTGCATGTAGTCATTCACTTCAAATCCCTCTTTTCTGGGTAATTTCTGCTGCAGGTAGGGATTAAAATCCTCACCAAACATTTCCCTGAGATTAAAGATCGCAGGTTTAAGAGGCAACGTATTCCCCGGGTTAGTAGCCTGATAGATTAAGCCATAAAACATCGTCTGCATTGCAGCTTTGTTACGGTTTTTATTCTCTCTGTCAAAAAGCGATGTCACATCCGGAAAGGTTTTGTTGTCCTGCCCGGATTTGTAATCTATCAGTCTCACCGAGCCATTGTGCTCATCCACTCTATCAATGATTCCCTTCAGAGAAACCAGTTGTTCTCCCTTTGATGTAGTGATCTTTAAACCTGCTTTATACACTTTCTCCTTCTCCAAAGAAATCAAGGTAAAGGGAGCTGAAGCCTCATCTATTTTTAAAATTTGATGCAAATATTTCTGTAGCACATCCCGGGCAATCGCCATCTGACCATTGAGCTTAGTATCTGCTTCGTCTTCCAAATGATAAAAATTCCGAATTGCTTTTTCGATAGCCGGAAATACCCACAATTTCCCCAATTCCTCGAAATCTGACTTTTCCAGCAAAGTCCTATACTTTCTCTTCGCAAAATCCTGATACAATATCTCCATGCTCAGGTGAGCGAGATTGCCAAAAACCGCCGCATCAATTTCCTCACTCACTTCTTCCTTTTCCCGAATATTTGCCAAATACTGAAGGTAAAACTTCAACCTGCAATCCAAGAAAACACTCAGTGCAGATGGAGAAAAGGAAGTTAGGGAAATACCATTCTCATCGATTAGGTACTTATCAAGCAGGCGAATCACCTCAGGCGCTTTTTGTATAGTGATCGCCTCAGGAGATTTTTGGTCTATTGGAATGAAAACCACCTCTTCATCCATAGCTCTCCCCAGTTCCACAGCCATTTGCTGAATGTAACGGCTCCTTTCTCCGGATTTTCCCTGATCAGATGCCGTAGTATAGATCATGTGTACTTCTTCCGCACTATGCAATAATCTATAAAAAGTATAGGCGTATATCGAGTCATTCTGCTCCTGCACAGGCAATCCAAACGCTTTACGTATGTTAAAAGGAATCATGGAATTCAGACCTGCGGAAGGAGGAAAACTATCCTCATTCATATTGCAAATGATCACCCGCTTAAAATCAAGATTTCGGGATTCCAGCACTCCCATGATCTGCAAACCTTGGAGCGGCTCTCCTTCAAAAGGCAATTTGACCTCTCTGAAAACCTGACGAAAAAGCCGTATAAAAAACTCTCTATTGATGGTGAGAATATCCTGACCTGCAAAAATCTCGCGCAATCGTGTCAATTGCTTAAAACATTGATAAAGATAGGATCGCTGTAGAGGCTCGTCCTCCAATCGCACTGCCAGAGCTTCCATCAGATTGGCCAGATAGCTGAAAAGCGAGTCGTTTTCAAGTTTCTGGAAAATCAACTGATATAACGGACCACCTGCATGTAGTTTTTCAGCAGAAACATGAATCTGGTTCAACAGCTGCATTTCTTCCATCAACTTCTCCGCAAAGCCGGAATTAGCACTTTTCAGGTAAAGGGAGCTCAGCAGGTTTTTCACAGCCGTATGATAGAAAAGCAACTTTCCATCTTCCTCTTTGATATACCGCTGCATTTCCAACACTGCTTCCAGAAAGGAATAAACAGGTGCATTTTTCACGGGATAACCCATGGTCACGTTCACTTTATCCACTTGCTCAGGCAGCGTATGCAGCACAGGAAAAAGCATCTGCTCATCCGGCAAGATCACCACTGTCTCTTCCCAAGACTCACCGGCAGGGACTTTTTCCAAAATTGACCCTACCAAATTTGCCTGATTGGTCTTTAGAGGAGTGGCATAGGTTTTAATGCTTGCCTTTCGGTCCTCAATCTGTGTTGGAATCCGCTCAGGGAAAGTGGGGCCGAAAACCTTGTCTTTCTGATAATCACGGAAAAACATGCCAGCTTCCTGTACCTTATCTCCCAAATAATACGCATCAACATCCCAATAAATCTTGGCATCAAACGCTGTGAGGTAATGTTTGATCAACGCCTCTTCCGTGCCTGTGAACGCATTGAAACCAATAAAATGATGCACTTTTTCAGGGCGGGGAATAGCATGCAGCGATTCTGCTACTTTTCTATAGAGCATTCCGGAATAAGCCAACCCGGATACAGCCAAGGCTCCTTGAAAACTGGTGTAAAGCGGACTTAGCAATTGCCAGAACTTCAGAAATTTCTCCTGGTAGTCTCTATCCTGACGGATAAATGAAGACCAGAATTGCTTGATCAGTCCTACTTGACTTTCGTTCAGAAAACTCAAATCCGACTCCAACTCCTTGATCTCAGACAAATGATGGTAGAGTTTGTCCGCATTTGCCATAAACTGATCTACATCATTAAAGTCTTTAAGGATCATTTCCCCCCAGAAATAAAACCGGTCGAAAGTCTCAGCTTCAGGATTCAGCTCCTGATACACGCGATACAACTCAAAGATTAACGTCAGATCATCTGCGGGACGGTTTCCGGCCAATTCATAAAATATCTCCTCAATGGTTTTTACTTCCGGCATCCAAGTCGGTTCGCTGATCAAACTTCCAAGATGTTGGGTAAAAAACAATCCCGCTCTCCTATTCGGCAATACCACGGTTAGCTTTTGAAGATCTGCACCGCTTTCCAGTATTTCCTTTGCTGTATTTCTTAAAAAACTATGCATAAACCTCCTCAATCAAACCTGTTTCTAAATAACATAAATAACCTTTGGTGGGCTTATGCGATAGTTTTGATACCAACTCCATATATTCTCTCACTTGATTGGCGTAGCGACTCTGCGCTTCGCCTGTTTTAAAATCCACAATCAATGCTTCGCTTTCATTCAGAATTATCCGATCCGGTCTCTTCTGCTTTCCTCCGGGAAGAAGAATGCCTTGCTCGGCCAAGAGAATCCCTTTTATACCAAACCATGAAGCAAAAAGCGGATCGATAAACAGGTGTTCCAATTGCCTCTCCACCAATTGCTTTTCTTCCTCATTCAATCTCCCTTCATAATAGAAGGTCTGCAAATTCTGTAATGCTGCAATTTTGTCGGCTGACAATTCCAGAATCTCATGCACGATCAGACCAAACTTTTGCTTTTTCCGTTGCTCCATTCCTTCCAACGAAAAGTCCACAGCATACTTTTTCAGGGTCAGTACTTCCGACCAATTTTTATAAGCCCAACGAAGCTCGGAAGACTTTTTGACCTCAATGATTTTTAGCTGGCTTTCCGGCCAATCTCCATACTCAAATATTTTTGACTCTGGGTCATAATATGAGGTTAGGCTCATTTCAGACTCAGAAAATTGTGGTGCTTGGATCAATTGCTGGATCTGGACTTCCATGGAATTCTGTGATCCGATTTTCTCTTTGTAAGGCAAAAATCCGAAAAACACGTCCTCAGCCCTAGTAAGTGCCACATACAACATATTCAAGCTATCCAAATAAGCCATTGTAGCTTCCTCGGTATAAGTATCCCTAAAGTCCGAATCTGCCAAATTTCCATTTAGCGTCAGCGGAATAATCGCAGAAAGCCCCTTTTCCCGATCTTCAAATGGCGACCAGACCACATTCCCTTTGTTGGTATCGAAGATCGTCCATTTCAGAAATGGCATCACGACCACCTTAAATTGCAGCCCTTTCGATTTGTGAATCGTCAGAATCCTCATGGCATTATGCCCTTCGGGAATTTTGACTGTGCGCTTGGTTTGATTGATTTCCCACCATTCAAGAAAACCACTCAGGTCTGCACGGTTTGTTGCCGTAAAGTCATACACAGCTTCCTTAAAACCTGAAATATAAGCTCTCTCCAATCCTATTTCCATCAATCCAAGTACTTTGATCAACTCTTCCAATGCTTCCATCAAAGGCAATTGGAGCATAAGGATTTCCTTTTCTCTGAAAGCCTTGACTTGCTCTTCAAAGAAAAGAGGCATTGTATCCAATGCAAAAAGTTCGTGACTTATGGATGCGTCCATCAACACTGCCAGGTAATACCACATGGTTTTGTACTGAACTTTGTCGGACGGATTGTGCAGGTAGTTGAATCCCGAAATCAAGGCCTTCACAGATGCGGCTTTGTTCAGATACATGGATTCGTCAGAAAGCACATCGAAACTATACTGAGAATCGGGATTATCAGCCGCATAACTCATCAGGCAATCCGCTACTGCTTCGCCTTCTGACTTTCTCCTCACCAGAAAAGCAATATCCTCCAGCTCATACCCGTGATCCTGTAGCTCCATAACTAAATCGGGTAATTTTGATAATACCACCTCATCGAAACTCCCCTCATCGTCCTCATTTTTTGGGTCGATAAACTCCAATTTAACCTTTCCCTTAAAAACTGACTTTTCCTTCTTTGGAGAGACTTTCTGAAAGGAATCCGAATAAGCTTGGGAAAGAATCTGCGGATTGTCCACATCATAGCTTATACTCAAAACCTGCTCCATCGCCAAAGGCAACACTTTAAAAACAACATTATTGAAATTGATGATATTTGGAAGGCTACGGAAATTTGTATCCAGATTTTCCAGTTGGATACGCTCCTTTCCAATTTCATCCTCCACCTGGGAAAGCAATAATTTCATCTCTCCTCCACGCCAGCGATAGATCGACTGCTTCACATCTCCGACGAGCAGGTTGGTCTGATTTTGCCCAAGTGAGTTTTCCAGAAGTGGTTTGAAGCTGTCCCATTGAAATCCCGAAGTGTCCTGAAATTCATCAATCAGATAGTTTCTATACTGATTTCCAACCTTTTCATAGATAAAAGGTGTATCGTTTCCCTTGGTGATTTCCTTAAGGAATTCATTGGCATCCGAGATCAGAAGTATGTTTTCCTCATCCTTAATCAGGGTGAGTTCGTCTAACAAATTTCTAAAAACACCATAGACATAACTGTTTTTGGCAATTGCCTGCAGCGTATTCCACTTGGAAGTCAAAGCCACAATCTGTTGCAAAATTTGATTTAAGCCTTGATCGTACGCAGATAGAATTGCATCGATTTGCTTACTTGACTTTGAAAACCAAGCATCGGGGTTATCAATTTTACTGAGTTGCGAATCTGTCAGAATCGGGATAGGCTGATTTCTATCCCCAAATTTCTCAAACAGCCTGGCAAATGACCTGGAGCCTCCGGCGAAATCCGTCCACTCCAAGCCATTTGAAACCCGGATCAAGTCCGTCTGTTTTCCCAATTCTTTTGAGATTCCGACAATTTCCTTCTTCCGCTCCCTGACGAAAGACTGTAGTAAAGTAATATTTTCCTTATCCTTCAGAAACTCCTTGATTTCAGGGGAATATTTTTTGAAATCCTCCTGAAAAATCTGCTGACCAAGACCGCGGATATTGCGTCTTATGTCCCAGGTTTTTCCATTCTGGATTTGCTCATAGGCATAATCTACAAGCCATTTATGGAGAAATTCATCTTCCATCACCAGCATCACCACCCGATCTACTACACGCTCTAACACTGCCAATTGATCCAATTCCACATCAAACTTGGCATTCAGATCAATCTCCCTCGCAAAGGCCCGTACCACTTTTTGGAAGAAACTGTCAATCGTACTCACCGAAAATCTTCCGTAATCATGAAGAATCGCTGTGAGTGTCTGTCGGGCAAGAAGCTTTAGCCCTGCCTCGTCCACACGAAGCGAACGCATCAATTCCCCATCCATCTTGTCCTCGGGATTGACTTGGTTTCGCAATCTTTTCAGTTCTTCCAATATCCTCTCCTTCATCTCCTGAGTAGCCTTATTGGTAAAAGTCACCGCGAGGATTTGCTTGAATGCATGAGGACTCTGCAAAGCGAGCTTAAGGTACTCCAGTGTCAACGTGTAGGTTTTCCCCGAGCCAGCGGAGGATTTGTAAATGATGAAAGGTTTTTGATCCATAGGTAAAAAGTAATGTAACTAAGTTAAGGAAGGCAGGCAGTTTAAACTCAATGGAAAAACAAGTTTGACGAAAATTGTCGGGAATAATATCAAGTGTGTAAGTAGCTGCCTTAAAATCAAACCTTTGGATTTAGCTGTGATTTTTCGATCTTTTAGGTTCAAACCCAAAACCAATGTACAGACCTATTTACCTAACAGCCTTACTATGGCTATGCTTTACCATGACATCGGTAGCCAATGATGGCTATAAACTTTGGCTGGATTATCAGCCCATCAACGACACCCAATTAAAATCTCAGGTTGAACCATTATTTGGTGGGGTTTACTTTTACGGTGAAAACCCATCCTTCGAAGCGATTAAAAATGAGCTTAATTTGGCATCCCAAAGTATGCTTGGAAAAGCTCCCATTTACTCCAAAGACAGGCTTCAAAATACGAATCTTTGGATCGGGACAAGAGAACAACTATCGCAAGTGTTGTCACTGGATCAGCAAGCGGAAATCAAAGCACTCGGAGAGGATGGATATTGGAGAGGTTCCGTGGAACTGGATGGAAAATCGTTCTACTTAATTGTAGGAAATCAGCCGGTCGGTGTACTTTATGGAGTCTATAATTGGATAAATTCCATTCAAAGTAACACTTTCGATAAGTCTATAGAATTAGCTGATAAACCGAAAATTAAGCTGAGAATGCTAAACCATTGGGATAACCTTGACAGAACTGTCGAAAGAGGTTATGGAGGCTTCTCGATTTGGGACTGGCACAGACTGCCTGGGTACATTGATCCTCGCTACATTGACTATGCCCGCGCAAATGCTTCCATAGGAATCAATGCAGTTTCACTGACAAATGTGAATGCAAATGCACTGATATTGACCACTGATTTCATGAAGAAAGCAAAGACTTTGGCAGACGTTTTCAGACCTTACGGAATCAAGGTTTTCTTGACTGCCCGCTTCTCTGCTCCTATACAAATTGGTGGTTTGGAGACGGCCGATCCGCTGGATCCTGAGGTGGTTGATTTCTGGAAAAAAAAGACTGATGAGATCTATTCCTTTATTCCTGACTTCGGGGGATTTCTGGTAAAAGCTAATTCCGAAGGACAACCCGGACCGCATGAATACGGAAGGAATCATGCAGAGGGAGCAAATATGCTCGCCGATGCTTTGGCTCCTCATGGAGGAATTTTGATCTGGAGGGCATTTGTATATTCTCACGAGGACGATGTAGATCGTCACAAGCAAGCCAATTTTGAATTCGAACCACTCGATGGAAATTTCAAGGACAATGTGATCATTCAAATCAAGAATGGCGCAATTGATTTCCAACCTCGAGAGCCATTTCATCCACTTTTTGGAGCAATCAACAAAACCAATGTTGGTATGGAATTCCAGATTACTCAAGAATATTTAGGTCAGGCTACACAGCTAGTTTACCTCGCTCCCATGTGGGAGGAAGTTCTAAAAACCAAGACTTATCGCCCAACCCCGAACTCAACTGTTGCGAGTATTCTTGAAGGAAAAGAAAGCGATCAAAAGCTCACACTTATTGCAGGAGTATCCAATATAGGAACAGATCGCAACTGGACAGGGCATCTGTTTGGGCAATCAAACTGGTATGCTTTCGGACGTCAAGCTTGGGACCCAAGCCTGAAATCCGCGCAAATCGCTGAGGAATGGATCAGTTTGACTTTTGGTCAAAAACAAGAGATGGTAGCTAAAATCAGCGATATAATGCTGAAATCACACGAAGCGGCCGTTGACTATATGACTCCGCTTGGCTTGCATCATATCATGGGCAGAAGCCATCACTATGGTCCCGGACCTTGGGTGATGGGCGGAAGAGCAGATTGGACAGCTCCATATTACCATCAGGCAGATAACCTTGGAATTGGGTTTGACAGAACAAGTGCCGGTAGTGGAGCATTGGATCAATATGCGCATGAAATAGCTAAGGAATGGTCTGATCCACATCAGATTCCGGAGAAATATCTGCTTTGGTTTCATCATGTCCCATGGGACTTTGAGCTTAAGGATGGTAATACCCTATGGGAAGGCATAGCTTATCATTATGATAGAGGTGTAAAGGAAGTCAGGGAAATGCAACAGACCTGGGCAAGCTTGGAATCTGAAATAGATCCTGAGGAATTTGACCACGTCCGACAGCTTTTGGAAATCCAGGAAGAAGAAGCTGAGTGGTGGAGAAATGCCTGTTTGCTTTATTTTAAGAGCATTTCCAAACTACCTTTTCCTGACGATATAGAGCAGCCTGAAGGTGATTTGGAATATTATAAGAGCTTGATGTTTCCGAATGCGCCTGGGATATAAAATTTGAGATTTCTTATTTGAGATTTGAAATTTCCTCAGTAGTTGGCACTAATCTGCAATCAGTTCGGTTAATTTCAAATCTCAAACTTCAAATTAATGAATACTTACACCATCCCCTCCGCCACCCGAATTGGCCATGTTCATTTGAAAGTTACGGACCTTCAAAAGTCACTGGATTTCTATCAAGGCTTATTGGGTTTTGAATTGATCACTATGTATGGTACCGATGCGGCATTCATTTCTGCCGGAGGCTATCATCACCACATTGGACTAAACACTTGGCAGAGTAAAGGCGGAAAGCCAGCACCAAAGAATACAGCTGGCTTGTTTCATACAGCGATCGTATTGCCTACACGAAGAGATTTGGCCGTATTATTACAGAGACTCATTGACGCTAACTATCCACTTACTGGTACTGCGGATCATGGAGTTTCTGAAGCCTTATACCTGGATGATCCGGATGAAAATGGTGTAGAACTGTATTGGGATAGACCAAAAGAAAAATGGCCTTTAAACCAGGATGGAAGCATCATGATGTACACCAGACAATTGGATATCAAAGGATTATTGGCTGAGATCTTGTAAAAATTCAATAAATTGATTCTGCAATAAGCTTGAATGTTTATGAGTAGAATCCATCTTTTTGAATTTGAAGATCAGACTTGGTTTCCAGATTTCATAAGAAACTACGGAACAGACTTTCTTCAGTTTTTAGCTAACAAAACAAGAATGTTTGTCCCTCTACTTCCTTGGATAAAAAAAGGACTTATGGCTTCGCGATCCTCTAAAATCATTGATTTAGCTTCGGGTGGTGGAGGTGGAATATTATCGCTCAACAAAGAATTACTCGAAACTAACCCAGAGGTCTTAATTCTGCTGACAGATTTTTTCCCTAACCTAAAAGCTTTTAAATACACAGCTTCAAAAGCTTACAACATAGGTTTTTCAAAGGAGCCTATTGATGCGAGGCTAGTTCCTGAACAATTGAAAGGTTTGAGAACACAGTTTCTCTCATTTCATCATTTCCTACCTATTGATGCTTTAAAAATTCTTGAAAACGCTGTATTCTCCAATCAACCTATATTTATTGCTGAAGGCCAAGAAAGATCAATTCGAAGCTTTTTAGCAATGTTCTTTTCGCCTATCACCGTTCTATTGACAACCCCATTTATTCGACCTTTTTCTGTTGGAAGATTGATTTTCACCTATTTGATCCCAATAGTGCCTTTGTTTGTGTGGTGGGATGGAATGGTATCTTGCTTAAGAACTTATTCTATCGAAGAAATGAATCAACTGGTAGCTAAGGTTGAAGGAAAAGAAAAGTTTCTATGGGAAATTGGTAGAGTCAAATCTGGCCCTACTTACTTACTGTATTTGCTTGGAACTCCCCTTGACTAGATTCTATCGGAAATCCAACTTACAATCAATTTCATCACCTCTTCCCTGTCCAGATCATTGATTAATTCATGATAGCCACCGGGGAAAATTCTAAGCGTTTTATCGCTTGATGAAGCCTTTTCGAAAAGCATTTCAGATCCTTTAGGGTTGGTCAATCCATCTGCAGAACCGTGAATAAGTAATACCGGAAGTACGAATTTCGAGGCATTTTCCTGAATATACAGCATTACCTGCAGCAGCTCATATCCTGTCCTTGCAGGCACAGCACCTGTATAAACCAATGGATCATTTAAGTATTTAGCTATTTCCTGAGGAATTCGGGATATTTTCTTCGCATCCAATTGTAAGGCTTTTAGTTTCGGGAAATACTTGCTGATCACTCTAGAAAGTGTAATCAGAATTTTAGATGTTCCTTCTGCTTCTTTTATCGCAGGAGAACTCAAAATTACACCGGCAGTTTCCGGTTTGTATTTTAACGCATAGGCAGCCACCAAACCACCCCCCATGCTATGGCCATAAATAAAGGCCGGAACATTCGGTACATAGCTTTTCACCTTTCCAAAAAGGGAATCTATGTCTTTTAGGTAGTCTTCGTAAGATTCAAAATAGGCAGTTGGCCCATCCATGGCAGATTTGCCATGCCCCCTTCCATCAAACGTAAAAACTGAAATACCAATGTCATTAAGCTTTTCTACTAAATGAAAATACCGAGAACTATGCTCACCTAGCCCATGAACTAGCAACAGCGAAGCTTTAGGAGAATCGACCATCCAAGCCTGAAGGTAAAGTTCAAGAGCGTCATGGGTTTTGTAGGAAGTTTCGAGATGCTTCATGGGAAAAATGATTTCGGAGTTGACTCGATAAGTTGCACAAAAAGTCGAAAGCTAAAAAATAGCAATCAGAATTTCGCTAGAAATTTACCTTGACTTGATTAGCAAAACTTAACTCTTGATTAATCTCATTCCGGCTTCATTTTCTTAAATTGGGATAACTAAAAAAGGTAGATTCTCTACTCACTTTTCAAATCAACTAATTATTCTAAAATGAAAAAGATATTATTCCTCACAGGAGATTTTGCAGAAGATTACGAAACAATGGTACCCGTGCAGATGCTGGAAATGGTTGGCTACGAGGTTCACTCTGTCTGCCCCGGAAAGACAAAAGGAGAAACGATCAAAACTGCTATACATGATTTTGAAGGTGATCTCACTTATACTGAGAAGCCAGGTCACAACTTTATGCTGAGCTATTCTTTTGACAAGGTGAATTTAGACGATTATGTGGGATTGGCGATTGCCGGTGGTCGAGCACCTGAATACCTAAGGCTAAATCAGAAAGTACTGGAGATCGTCAAACACTTCTTCGACACAAACAAGCCCGTGGCTGCAGTGTGTCATGGAATTCAAATTCTGACTGCCGCTGGTGTAGTCAAAGGCAGGAAATTAACTGCCTATCCAGCCGTGGGGCCTGAAGTAACCATTGCTGGAGGAGAGTTTCAGGATATCCCAGCAACTGACGCCTACGTAGATGGCAACCTGGTCACTTCTCCAGCATGGCCGGGCCACCCGGCTTGGATTCGTGAGTTTTTGAAAGTTTTGGGAGCAAAAATCGAGATTTGATACTTACTTAACTTCCAACAGAAAATCCCTTTCATATATTTTGGAAGGGATTTTCTGTTAATATAAGCTTAATTGAAATCCTAGAATTGTTTAACTTGTGAAGTAATGCCCACAGTTCTGAAAGTAAAAGGTTTTAGGTTTTTCTTTTATAGCAATGATCATTTGCCTAAACATATTCATGTGGAAAAATCGGGAAAGACTGCAAAATTTATTTTATACCCTATCCAATTGGTCAAATCAAAAAAGTTTTCAGCATCTGAATTGTCAGAAATCCGTACATTAATTGAATTGAATCTACAACTATTTGATCAAAAATGGGATGAGCACTTTAACTAAATTCAAATCTAATCAAGCATCCGGGCTTTCTTTTTCTGAAAGTAAAATGATAATCTCTATGGAGGATGGGCGTGAGATCAGTATTCCATTGGAATGGTTTCCATCTTTAAGAAATGCCTCCGAAACAGAGCTAAATAACTGGAGATTTATTGGCGATGGAGAAGGAATTCACTGGGAAGATCTAGACGAAGATTTATTAGTGAGTGAATTGATTTCCTAAATTCAAACCCACATAGAAAAAGCCAAGAACCAAGACATTTACAAATCTTGATTCTTGGCTCTTTTATCTTTATACTAATGTTTTACTACTAAATACTAGCTACTATCAAGGTATCCACTTATTCGCTCCAAAATTCGGCTTCCGCTTTTCTAAAAAAGCATTTCTGCCCTCTATCGCCTCATCAGTGCCATATGCCAATCGCGTGGCTTCTCCGGCAAAAACCTGCTGGCCCACCATGCCATCATCAGTAAGATTCATGGCAAACTTCAGCATTTTGATCGACGTTGGAGACTTAGCCAATATCTCCTGAGCCCATTCATAAGCTGTTGACTCAAGTTCAGCATGAGGAATCACAGCATTTACCATCCCCATTTCGTAAGCTTCTTGGGCTGAATAGTTTCTTCCCAGAAAGAAAATCTCACGTGCTTTCTTCTGCCCAACCATTTTTGCCAAATAAGCCGACCCGTAGCCTCCGTCGAAGCTAGTTACATCAGCATCAGTTTGCTTAAAGATCGCATGCTCCTTGCTTGCCAAAGTCAAGTCGCAGACCACATGCAAGCTATGTCCGCCGCCTACTGCCCAGCCCGGAACTACTGCAATCACAACCTTGGGCATAAAACGGATCAGTCTCTGTACTTCCAATATATTCAATCGATGGTAGCCATCTTCACCTACATAGCCCTGTTTGCCTCGTGCTTTCTGATCGCCACCAGAGCAAAATGCCCAACCACCATCTTTTTCCGAAGGCCCTTCCCCACTTAATAATACCACGCCAATGGAAGTATCTTCCTGCGCATCGTAAAATGCATCATATAGTTCAGCTGTAGTTTTGGGACGGAAAGCATTTCTTACTTCCGGACGGTTGAAAGCGATTCTTGCTACGCCATCGCATTTTTTATAGGTGATATCTTCGTATTCTTTTGCTGTAGTCCAGTTCATATCTTTCGATTTGGGTAAAAATCTAATTCTTTTGCAAGATAACAGGCTATCCTGAATTTTGAGGTCAGGATTATTACCTTCGGGAAAGCCATTATCCAGCACATACTAAATGTTTCAACTTACTTTCGGCAATCATACATTACGGACAAAAGAAGACTTTGAGCTTGAAAATGATGATTTTCCTGGCTTTGTAAAAGATGCCGGGCTATTCTGTCAGGAATGGCTTTCAGGGCAAAACACCTTTGTGCAGCAAACCTCAGGCTCTACGGGAACTCCAAAAAAACTGGAGATAACACGGTCTCAAATGATTGCCAGTGCAAAGGCAACGCAGACTTTTTTCGAAACAAATGAAAACACGTTATTGCTCTGTTGCCTTGACCCAAGCTACATCGCTGGCAAAATGATGCTTGTCCGCGCAATGGTTTGGAATAGCCCAATTCTGATTACTGAACCTAAGTCAAATCCTCTTTTGGAAGTAAGGAATATTCCTGATTTCGTAGCTATGGTCCCTCTACAAGCTGAGGCATGTCTTCAGGATAAAACTTCGCTTGAAAAGTTGAAAAGAATAAAACATCTGATCGTTGGCGGAGCACCCGTTAGTTCCGGATTAAAGAATCAAATCATAGCAAACGCTATTCAAGCTTACCAAACGTATGGAATGACCGAGACGGTTTCCCATATCGCGCTGGCTAAAATCGAAGTAGGAGAATTGATTTACAGATTGCTGCCTGGAGTTGAGTTTGGTTTAGATGAGCGGAATACTCTTTGGGTAAAATCAGGTGCAAGTAATAATGATGTGGTGCAGACAAATGATTTGGTTGAATTGATCGATCAGCATTCCGTTCGCTGGCTGGGTAGAACTGACTTTGTTATCAATTCAGGTGGCGTGAAACTTCATCCCGAACTTTTGGAATTGAAGGCAGAAAGTACAGTTCACAGCCTTTTTCCGAATTCAGCATTTTTCTTTTTTGGAATAAAAGATGAGAAACTAGGCGAGAAATTATGCCTGGTTATTGAATCGAATGATACAAGTCATGAAAGTTCAACTAAGTTACACCAGGCATTATTAGAGGTGATGGATAAATATGAAGTCCCAAAAAACACTTTCATTGTCCCGTCGTTTTCTAGAACAAGCTCAGGTAAAATAAACAGACCAAAAACAATTGAACTTCTATGAAGACGGCATTTTTAAGCCTTTTCCTTTTCATGAATCTATCCTCAGTACAACACAAAGTGGGATCCATAGAAATTGTCATTTCAGGAACATCTTCAGATGACGGGGTGATTCAACTTCTTGTTTTTGATCAAGAAAAAGGTTGGCCAGAATCACTTGATGATGCTTGGAAAATTGTAACAATTCCCATAGAAAACGGAATAGCCAAGAAATCAATCAGCAATGTGCCTTCTGGGAACTATGCTATAACAGTATTTCATGATCATGACGAAAATGGCGTAATCAGAAAAAACAAAGTCGGGTATCCTTTGGATTCATTTGGCTTTTCCAATAATCCCAGCCTATTCTTTGGAATCCCTTCTTATGAAAAGTGCAGCCAAAAAGTAACTGAAGGCAAGGTCACTCGTTTCGAAATTGAATTGCGCTAAGAACTTGTAAGGTAAAAGGCCTACTTTTGCAGCAATGGAAAAGAGTAATGATCACACGAGCGGAATCGTAATTGAATTCGATTCAGGAATTATCCCGCCTCCTTATAGTCATGTGTATAGACTGTCACTAGATTGGAGCAGTTCTGAGCTGATGGCAGAATTAGAACTGCATTATACCGATAGAGAGGATCTAACAGAAGACGAAATTCTCGACGAAGGATTCACTGCAAATGACGATTTCAGCTTTAAAGGAACACTTGACTTCGTTTGGAAAAAGGTAGTTTCCATAGAATTTGAAAAAACTAAATGGAGCGGTAGGCAATTAGATGAAGGAGGACTCAAACTTTCAGTTCTGGAAAACGGGAAGACTGGCCCCGGAAAAGCTCCTGCAGATCAAGAAACTTGGCAAATGCTTGCTCAGGATGTGATTCAGGCTATCTACGAGACCTCAAAAAAGGAGGCTCCTCTTACTGTGAACTACCGTCAGGTGACTAACGAGGAAAGCATTGATTGTTCTATCACAATGAATTTTTCGAATCGTGAGGCAGTATTCATTTCAAAAAACGAAACCAGAATCATCAACTGGGAATACGCAATTCAGTTATTGAAAATGGTATTCTCCCCTGACTATAATTATGAAATTGCCAAAGAAACTGCCGGAACTAAGCGCGGTTCCTATATTGAATGCGGCGATGGATACTGGCATGAGCTTGGAAAAGGCGTAGTCAATATTGACACTTCTTTTGATGCAGTTGGAAAAATAAAAGATGGATTTGAAAATTTGATAGGAGAATAAAATAATCCCGCTTGTTGCAATTAAGAACCTGATTCGTTTAACTTTAACTAATACGAATCAGGTTTTTTTATGGAAAAAAATAAAATTTTTCTCAGCCACAGACATTCAGATACCCAAAGTGATTGTCATCGAATTAGAGAAACACTGGAAGAAGAATTTGGTGAGGATGCGGTTTTCTTGGATATAGAAAACCTTGAGCCTGGCATTCGGTTCGCTGATGCGATTGACAAAGCTTTGACAGAAAGCAAAGTTGTATTAGTTGCAATAGGACCTGATTGGTTTGGAGACCCAGATGAAAATGGGATTACGAGGCTTTTTCAAGCTAAAGACTGGGTGAGAAGGGAAGTTAGTGCAGCCTTGGCCAGACCTGATACCCGGGTGATTCCTTTGTTGCTTAAAGGCGCGACTAGACCCACTGCAGATCAATTGCCAGAGGAACTGCAAGAATTGGCAGACCTTCAGACTTTCGAAATATCAATCACGCGCTGGAAGTATGACTTAGGAGTATTGGTAGAAGCATTGGCAAAACTTATTCCAAGAAAAAAGAAACCCGTTGGCCCAATTCCTTTCAATCCCAATCGAGCTCCCAAACCCAAAAGCTGGTGGGCAAAAAATTACCTTTGGGTACTTGGAGTTTTTGTGTTATTGATCATAATTGGATCGTGGCCGGAAGGGGATTATTACCAGGCGGATGTAACAGGTGGATCTAGTACTGAAAAGATTGCCATAGAGGAATTTGAGAAATTGAAAGATTCAAATTCTGAAAGAAATGAAACTTATGATAATTTACCTCTCTCAAATTCAGAATCAAATGAGGCATTTGCTGAGGATATCAGTGGCTATTGGCTCTTATCTGATAATCAAGGTAATACTAGTACTCTAGTATTCAATCAGTATAATGATGACATTCAATTTATTGAATACAATGTTTTTAATGTAGCTATTGGGGAAGGCACCGGTTCGATCAACCAAAATCAACTTTCAGCTGATTATTACAATTCACTGGTTCAAATCTATGGCAAGCTTAAATTATCAACATCCACAAATGGCCAGAGTTGGTCTGGGACTATTTCCTTTCCAACCTTAGGAACAAGTAGCCCCGTTGCGCTAAAAAGAATCAACCCTTAAGCGTCCTCAAATCAGCTCGGATATCAGAGATCATTTCACCTAGATCTTCTAAAGTCAATGGTTTTTTCTTGTCTCCCGGATTTGGAAAATCTGTGCTGATAAAAGCTTTAGCTTCCCATACTTCAATCACAGTTTCCCCTTTTACATCATAAGGTTTGTAATGCTCATTATCTGAAACCAAAAAGAGCTTACCATTATCACTTAGGTAATTAAAAACCCGTTTATAAACCACACCCTCAGTCTCGGTAACAAGCACGTAAGTTTTGCCACTTTTGATATCCTTCAACTGGTCTACATAAGCACCGATTACTATAGTACCCGAAGTCAAAGGAAGCATAGAGTCTCCTGCAAGCTCAAAAGCGCGATAAGTAGCTTGCTTAGAAAGAGTAGGAATCTGAAACTGTGGAAGACTCTCCATGTATTCTGTATCAGCAAATCCATTCAGATATCCGGCTGAAGCCTTCTGCCCCACTAGCGTGATATTCTCCTTATCATCCTGGTCACAAGCAATTGTAAGAATATTAATCCCCCTTTTCTGAATTGCCTTTCTGCCTTTGCCTTCGATATCATGATTCAAAAGTTCTTCCATACCAACTTCCAGCACATCACAAAGTTTTCCAAGCGTCAATAGCTTTGGCTCGGATCTACCATCTTCATAGGCAGAAATCATCGTACGCTGCACATCCAATTGATCTGCGAGATCATTTTGAGTTATGCCTTTTTGCTTGCGCAAAAACCGGAGATTTGTAGCTAGGTATTTCATGCGGAATACAAGTAGAAATTATGATCTTCGCGGGTACTAGGAATAGGGAAAAAGGGGTTCATGTTCAATGCAGAGTTTCTCCTCCTCTCCATCCGCTGTTTGATTTCATCAATGATTTCTCCGATAGGTTTTGGGCCATTTACCAGCAAGTAACCGTATTGTGGTTTTGCCTCGTCTTCGATAAAAAATTTAACCTGGCAATTACCTGATGCCAAAGTCTTTGTCGTAATGCTGATCTTTTCCTGATTTTCCATAAGTGATTCATTTAACATCAGCTAAGATAGAAATGTTGTTTTTATAAACATATTAATGATTGAAAAATAAACATTTTTCTCTGACGTAAATTGTCAAATATTCCCCCAAAAACTCATTTCAATATTCAACAATTCATTAAATCGATTTTTTAGGACCGATCTTTTAACTAAACCAATTATAATATGCAGTTCACTACAGCATTTGACCGCTTAGCCAATTATCCCTACACATCCAGCTAGCAAGTCTGTTACTTTGTCCTTAAGATTGATAAACCACATAGTTTATTCAGGGAGTTAATCTTTTTAGCAGAAACCCATTAAGCCGACTACAATGAAACACTACCTATACCTATTATTTTTAGTACTATCAATTTCACAAGTATCCGCGCAAAGTTTTTCCATTAAGGGGCGAGTAAAACAAGCAGGGACTGAAATCACCATCCCCAATGCAACTATTTTGATTCAAAGTCTCCCTGACTCTGTACAAGTAGACGGAATGATTTCTGATTTGGACGGGGAATTTGAAATTACCGATATCAAGAATGGTGAATACCTTCTCAAAATTCAATACTTAGGTTACGAGAATCTTTTTAAGTCGATCAATGTAACGCAGGATTTAGACGTCGGTGTCTTAAGTCTTAGGGAAGAAGCAACATCTTTGGATGAAGTAACTATTAGTGCCAGAAGGTCACAAGGTGAGCAGAAAGGTGACACAACACTTTATAATGCAGATGCTTTCAAAACTATGCAAGATGCAAGTGCTCAAACCTTAATAGAAAAACTTCCTGGTGTAATATCCCAAGACGGATCCTTACAGGCACAGGGAGAAGCGATCACCCAGATTTTAGTGGATGGCAAGCCATTCTTTGGAGGAGATGTCAAGACAGCTCTGCAAAATCTTCCAGCAGAAGTAATTCAGGGAATTGAAATTTTTGACCAAAAGAGTGACAAAGCACTACTGAGTGGATTTGATGATGGTGAGCGAATGAAAACCATCAATATCATCACCAAACCAAATAGAAGAAAAGGCCAATTCGGGAAGACTACAGCAGGCTATGGAACCGATGATAACTACCTCGCAGGTGCAAGTATCAATTCCTTTAATGAAGACCAACGAATAACTTTCACAGGTTTAAGTAATAATATTAATGTGTTGGATTATTCCAGTGATGCAAACGCCCAGAATAATAATCGCCCACAAAACGGCATTATCACCACAAATATACTTGGTCTGAATTATTCAGATAATTGGGGAGAAAAAATAGAAATCAGCGGTAGCTACCTTTACAATCACCGTAAAAATGTCAATCAATCCAGCCTAATCAGAGAATATGTAACTAGCTCTGAATCTGGCCAAGTGTATACTGAAGATAGTCGAGAAACCCGTACTACCCAAGAGCATCGCTTTGACATGAGATTAGAATACAACATAAACGAAAACAATCGAATTCTATATCGACCAAGGATTTCTGCAGGTTTCGAAACAGAAAACTCCGGTTTTTTTGGCCAAACCATCAATGATGACGGTCCGCTTAACCAAACAGAAAACATCCGCACCGCCAAAAACAAAGAATTTGACATGTCCCATAGACTATTTTACAGTCACAAATTCAACAAGGAAGGAAGAAGCCTTACTTTAAGCGCGAATACTGGTAGTCACGCAGACAAGGACGATGCTTTGCGTAGCGCAACGAATATCTATTATCAACCAAATGAACGCACTGAGTTTATTAATCAGAACATTACCCGAGACCGAACAGGTTTTGATTGGGAAACGGGTATTTCTTATACCGAACCTATCGGAAAAAATGGCCAGATGGAATTGGAATATGAAATAGGAAATAGATTAAATGATTCGGATCAGTTGACTTTTGATATTCTAAATGATGAAATATCCAATCCTGACCTCGCTTTGGACACAGCACTGAGCAACTCGTTCGAGAGCGAATACCTTAGCCAAGAATTAGAGCTTGGCTACCAATACACGCTGGAGAAATTGAAGTTTCAGGCAGAGCTAGAATATCAAAACGCTACACTGAAAAACGAACAATTATTCCCTGCTATGGAATCATTGGATAGAACTTTCCATGGCTTTCTTCCCACGATTAGATTTGATTACACTATTTCTTCTACTACCAATTTCGAATTGGACTATGACACCAATTTGGATGCACCATCTGTGGATCAACTTCAAAATGCAATAGACAACTCTAATCCACTTCAGTTGAGAACGGGTAATCCTACATTGGACCAATCCTATTCAAATAGAATGAGGCTTCGATTCCGTAGCAATAATCCAGAGAATGATCGCTCATGGTTTGTATTTGCCCAGTACCGCTTAATAAATAATGCAGTATCCAATAGTACTTTCACGGCTGAGGAAGCGACAGAATTACCCGGAGGGATAATCTTAGAAAAAGGATCCCAGTTGTTTAGACCAGTGAATCTGGATGGGTACAAAGACTTCAGATCCTGGGTAAGTTATGGTATTCCACTTGATTTTGTCAAGTCAAATTTCAACATAAACGGTGGATTCAGCAGTACACAAAGACCAGGTCAGGTAAACAACCAAATAAGTTTCAACAACTCCTCAAGGATAAGTACTGGACTGTCCCTGAGCAGTAACATCTCAGATCAGATAGACTTCAACATCTCCACACGTTTTTCATTCAATGATGTAGAAAATACGCTTAACCCTAGCCTGAATAATAAATATTACAATCAGCGCTCAAGACTAAATCTAAGCTGGATAATTTGGGAAGGATTTATTTACAGATTGGATGTAAATCATCAGCTGAACTCTGGCCTTTCCGAAGGATTTGATGCCAATGTAGTTTTGATGAATATGAGTATAGGTAAAAAAGTGTTCGCAAATCAGCGAGGAGAAATTTCCTTGAACGTTTATGATTTGCTTGGCCAAAACCGCAGTGTATATAGAAATGTCACGGATGCCTATGTAGAGGATGGACAAAACAATGTGATGCAGCGCTACTTTATGCTTTCCTTCTCCTACAATATCCGCCATTTCAATAAAGGAACGAGTATGGATGACTACAACGAAATCCATAACTAGTAAACAAAAATGGCTGATGGAAAAATCCATCAGCCATTTTTGTTTAGTCTAAAAGGCTCTCACATTCTGCTATACATCTACGGCAGGCATCTGCACATTTGATGCAGCTTTCGTGTTCATGCTTTTCGCATTCCTTAGCGCAATTATAACAGGCATTAATGCATTGCTGCATGAGTATCGCTCTATCCAGCGAACTGCTTTCAGATGAAGCAATGCAGTCTTTACATGCATCTATACATCTTTCACAGAACTTAATACAATCTTGCATCCCAGGTCGGTTGCTGCATGATTCGATACATGCAGCACATGCTTCAATACAACGTTCACATGTCACGATAAAGTCATTTTTAATCATCGTTTCTGAGCTCATAAGAATTATTGTTTGGTTGAAGAAATGATTCACAACAGTCTCTTAAGAGATATTATCTATCAGTTAATAGTTCTGTTCTTATCTGAATCAATAATTTATTACTTCCTACATAATTCAAAAAACCTGCCACTAACAAATCACCTTCTTGAGGAAAATAGGTAATTATTTTGCAATAAACTTACTGAACATCAATACCATATGAGGTATTAAATTCACAAACTGTGGAGGTTAGAATTTAGAAATTCAATTAAAACTGAGGGTTCAGAAACTTTCCTTACTGAATTTCAATTTGCTTACTAACTACAAGCAATCACCTATTTTGAAAACAACCAAACCATACTCACTTCTCGATCTTGCTATTATTCGTGAAGACTTTGATGCCAAAGACGCTTACAAAAGAAGTTTACAGGTTGCACAGCTTGCTGAGCAACTTGGCTACACTAGAATGTGGCTTGCTGAGCATCATAATATGGCGAATGTAGGCAGCTCTTCCCCACAGATTCTAATAGGCTTTTTAGCAAATGGAACTTCCAAAATCCGTTTGGGATCGGGAGGAATTATGCTTCCGAATCACAGTCCGCTTATTATAGCTGAGCAGTTTGGAACGTTGGCGACTCTTTACCCGAATCGAATTGACCTAGGTCTTGGAAGAGCTCCCGGCACCGATCAGACTACTGCTTCTGCGCTACGAAGAGGCAGACATGAGTCAGTACAGGAATTCCCTAGCGATCTAGACGATCTTCAGCGCTATTTCTCTGAAGATAACATCGATTCTAAGGTCCGTGCATTTCCGGCTGAGGGACTTGATGTACCTATCTATTTGCTAGGATCAAGCATGAGCAGCGCTGTGCTTGCTTCGCAAAAGGGATTGCCTTATGCATTTGCAAGCCACTTTGCTCCTGGCTACTTAATCAATGCCTCAAAATACTATCGGGAAAATTTCCAGCCATCATCTCATTTGTTACAGCCATACTTTATTTCCTGCGTCAATGTAATAGCTGCCGATACGGATGAAGAAGCTCATTATTTGGCTACTTCATTTTACCAAACAGCCCTTGGTATCATACGAGGAAAATCGTATCCTATGAAAAAGCCTGTAAAAAGCATGGATAATATCTGGAATGAAGCCGAAGCTGCTGCTATTCAGAATATGATGGCTTGCACATTTATCGGGACAAAAGAAACGCTCAAACCACAATTCGAAAGCTTTTTTAAGCAAGTAGAAGTGGATGAATTGATGATTTCCACTAATATCTATGAGCCTGAGAAACGGTTGCGATCACTTGAAATTACCGCAGAGGTTATAGGATAAAATAAGGGGATCGAAGGAATCCCCTTTTCTTCTTTACTCATCCGCCAAACTATCCACAGGATTACCTAAAGCGGCTTTTACCGCTCGATATCCAACTGTGCCCGCAGTGATTAAAAGCGAAACTGCAATTACGAATACATAAAGTCCGAAAGGAACAGAGGTTTGATAAGCGAAATTCTGGAGCCATTGATCCGTGAGATAATAACCAAGTGGCACCGCTATCGCAAAAGCAATAAATACCAGTAAAATGAACTCCTTAGAAAGTAAGAAAGTAATCTGTGGTATCGATGCGCCGAGAACCTTTCTTATACCTATTTCCTTGAGCTTCTGGCCTACCAGGAAAGATATCAGTCCATACAATCCAATCGAAGAAATCACAATCGAAAGGACTGCGAAGATTTTATAAACTAGTGCCAATTGATTTTCTCTCCGGTAAAAATTAGCAATTGTTTCATCTAAAAAAGATCCTGAATAAATCGCATCTGGATAGACGTTCTTAAACTCTTCTTCAATACTAACCAGCGTTTCATTTCCTGCATTTTTATCAAGTTTCAAACCTACCACTTGATAATACTCTTTTCTCGTAGCAATAATAAATGGCTTGATCTCATCACGCAAAGAATTTTGCGCAAAGTCCTTCACCACCCCAGTGATCGTCATCCAAGGTTCGCCACCACCAATGGTGATTGTTGTTCCTACCGCATCCTCAGGACTTGCCAAATTAAGCTTCTTGGCCATAGTCTCATTGATCACAGCTTCCTTGAGCGTGTCACTTTCCGAAAATCCATTTCCTGCCGCAAACTGCAACCCATAATTATCGAAGTAATCTGCATCTCCGTACTTTAACGAAGTCATAAACTGAACATCTTCTCTTTTTCCGTCAAACCAAAAATTTGATCCCCAGTTGTTGTCTGATGAAGGTACGTCACTTGACATACTAACACTCTTAATCTGAGAATTGGCTTCCAATCGCTGCTTCAGAACATCCAATCTCCCATCCTTCGCTTCATCCGAAGGAATGTCAAAATAGTAAACAGCTTCTTTCGAAAAGCCCAAATCTGCTTCCTGGATTTCTGTCATTTGTTTTACGGCAATTATCGTTGCGATCATCAAAACCTGGGCTATCACGAATTGCATCACCACCAAACTTCTGCGAAGTGAAACTCCACCAATTTGAGCCACTTGAATCTTATTTTTCAATGCCTGAATCGGCTGAAATCCAGACAAAATCAGCGCCGGATAAAAACCTGAAAGTAAGGTAACTCCTAAAATTATTGCACTAGAAAACAGCAGAAACGTCGGTGTGACTAACTTGATTGAGTCTGGAACCTCCGCCACCTTACTTAAGTATGGAAGTAAAACAGTGGCTGCAACCGTAGAAATGATCGCCGAAATAAACACCACCATAAAAGTCTCTCCAAACGATTGGCCAATCACCTGAAGCCTGCTCCCGCCCATGACCTTACGAATGCCAATTTCCTTGCTTTTGCCAATGGCCTGAGCAGTGGAAAGATTTACAAAATTGATTGAAGCCATGATCAGAATGAAAATTCCGATCAAGCCCAAAGTGTAAATCGTAGCCTTTCGGATCATTTCCCCACTGATAGGATCAAAGCGATTGTCAAAATGAATGTCACCCATTGACTGTAGAAAAAAGGACTTTTTCGAAGTGCCTCGATCTTTGTAATTCTTCTCGGCAAAAGCCACTAGCTGCTGATCAATCTGATCTACGCTGCTTGACTCAGGTAGCATCACGTACAATTGAAAATTACTTGAAAAACTTCCCCATTCGTCAAAATAATATTCAAATACATCTTCATTACTTTGAAGAGTTTTGTAGGAAGCCAGCATGTTGAATCTAAAATTACTGTTGTCAGGAATATCAGCTACGATTGCTCCTACGGTAACCTCAATACGTTTTGACAAAAGCATTGCTTTGCCAAAGGCATTTTCCCAAGTCCCAAAAAGCCTTTTTGCTTCCGTTTCTGTGAGCACTACCTGTCCGGGCTGATCTAATACCTTCAGATCACCTGCCAAAATTTCCACATCGAATAACGAGGCATAATCACTTGCTGTAAAAAAAGCATCTTCTATTACAAAATTATTTTCGCCCGTGTTGGTAACAGCCTTCTCAGTAGTGATGAAGACAGTGGAATTGACTACTGGAACAATAACTTCTATGCCTGAAAGATCCCTTTGCAATGCTTCGGGCATGGGTGGTGAGACACCCGGCGTATAATCGATTCCATCTGAATATTCATCCTGAGTCACCACACGATAAATCCGCTCTGAATTAGACTGAAAATTATCATAGCTGAGCTCGTAGCTCACTACTGTGAAAAGCAAAAAAGCAGCAGTGATTCCCAAGGTCAATCCAAGAATATTGATCAGCGTCACACGCTTTCCCTTCTTAAGATTTCGCCAGGCGATTTTAGAGTATATTTTCCACATAGGTTTGTGTTTAGAAATTTCTAGCCTGTGGCTCTTAAACCAAGATCAAACCAGAAAAAAAGTGCGATTTCAGACTTTAAACTATAATTTAATTAAAATTCAGCTCGATTTCCCGAACATTTTTGTTCGCTTTCGGACGAAGAACTTTAAGAAACTGTCGAATCAAATCGACAAAATAGAAATTAAACTGTCGATCCAATTCTACAGAAATCTAAAGCGCAAAACCCCAAGACTTTCATCTCAGGGTTTCATTCTATCGCCCATGTGAGTGTCTCCACTCACATGCCAAAACACGGCAAGTGACGACACAAACGGGGCAAACCTAATCGCCACTGATGAAATTGAGCATGGCTTTGGTAAAAAAATACCGCTTTGGGTTTTGGGGATTATTTATTAGAAAAAGGTAAAGAAGATTCATAAACCTACTTTCTCACTACTCCAAAATTTTCCATAATTTGTCTACATGGGAATAAACTTAAAAATTACTCCAGAGACCATCGAACAGGATTTCGAAAGAATAGCTAAAGAATTGATGAATGATTGGGTTTTGGCAGTCAATGAAACTTCTTACAGAATTACTGAGATTGAATTCTATTGCAAAAGCATTTTAGATAATGGCCCAATAAAAGATCCTTATACGCATGGACATGTTGAGCAGAAGAAATCCCGTACATGGTATTTTCACGGTTCAGGAATTGATTTGACTTTTGGATGCGAAGAATATTATGGAGGAATTCTCCTTCGCGGGATTTATAATTTTAAATCTGAGAATTACATCAATGGACCTCTTAATTCAATTACTGAGATTTTAAGCAATCTCGAAACTTTTTACAAAACAGATTTCAAGATTGGGCTAGAACTAAGAAAAGAAGAGTTGGTTTTTGATAAAGAAGTTTTCAAAGCTAAAAGAATAAATCTCAATCCACACACTCACCTTGATCCTGAAAAAATAATAGAAAAGAAATATAGATTTTTGGTTATGCCAAAACAAAATCATAATGATAAAGAAGGAATAATTCAGGCTCTAATAGGCTCTGGATGCTCTTTAGCAGAAGCTAGAAAAAAAATTTACAAATAATGATTATCGACGAACAAACAAACTTCGTGTATTTAGCTGATTGTCTGCCTGACACCTATCCAGCTTTTGCAAAAGATTTGGTGGAGCAATTTTCTGACAATGGAATTCCATTTGGCTTTTTACCTGAAACTAAAGGTGCTTGGGCAGTTGACTACATGCCAATTCAAGTTTCAGAGAATAAGTTTGTTCGATTTTTATATAAACCAGATTATCTCATTTCAGCTTCAAAATGGTCAAAAACAATATCAGATGTAGATACTGTCTGCGAAAAAATTGGCATCAAAACCATCAAATCTAATATTAACCTCGACGGAGGAAATATTAGCAAATGGAAGAATAGAGTGCTGATTACTACAAAAGTTTTTCTTGAAAATCGAACCCTCTCTGAATTAGATTTGATCGAACAACTCAAGAATATCCTCGAAGTAAATGAAATCATTTTTGTTCCTGTAGAAAAAGACGATTGGCTCGGTCATGCTGATGGAATGGCCAGATTCATAGATGCGGACACTGTTTTAATCAATGAATACAAACATAATAATCCTGTCAACTACATTGATTTTTTATCAGCGCTGCACAATGCAAAACTCAGCTGGAAAACAATGCCTTTTACAAGTCACTCTAATAAAGATCCAGATGATGCTGCAGGGCTTTATTTGAATTATTTGGAACTAGAAAATCATGTGTTTTTGCCAACTTTCAACCAAGAATCAGATCAACTAGCAATAGACAGAATTAAGGAGCTTTTCCCATTGAAAAAGATCATACCGATCTTAGGTACTCAGCCTGCAAAGGATACTGGCGTGATCAATTGCCTGACGTGGAACATTAGAAAATAATGGTTCATCATTTCGCCCCAGTTAGTGTCTCCACTCACATGCCAAAGGCCAGTTAGTGAAGACACTAACTGGGGCGAAGAAAAAAAAGTCGTGAGTGAGGACACCCTCTATGGCAAAACTCTCTGCGCCTTCTTTGCGCTAGCTCAGTGCACTTTGCGGTTAAAAGAAAGAATCATCCTCCAAATTTGCCTTTCAGCGCAGCCAATTTATCAGCCATAGAACCTTCAGATTCTGTCTTTTGAGGTTTATTAGCAGGTCTTTTCTCCATCTTCTTGCCCCGCTCCGCAAAAGGATCTGACTTCATACTCAGGCCAACACGCTTACGGGGAATATCTACTTCCATCACCGTTACCTTCACTTTTTGATTGACAGAAACGATCTCATTCGGGTCCTTTACAAATCGATCTGTCAGATGGCTCAAATGTACCAAACCATCCTGATGTACTCCCACATCCACAAAAGCTCCAAAAGCCGTGATGTTCGTCACCACGCCAGGCAGCTTCATCCCCACTTTCAGATCTGACATACTGTTCACACTTTCTTCAAAAGCGAAAACTTCAAAACTCTCACGGGGATCCCGCCCCGGCTTGGCCAATTCCTCCAAAATATCCTGTAGAGTAGGCAAACCTACTGTTTCGGACACGTAATTCTTCAGTGAAATTCTATTTCTCAATTCCTCTGAATTCATCAAATCTGACACAGAAGCATTAACATCCTTGGCCATCTGCTCCACCAAGGTATAACGCTCAGGGTGAACAGCTGAAGAATCCAGCGGATGTTTTGCCTTACTGATTCTCAAGAAACCGGCAGCTTGCTCAAATGCCTTATCACCAAGTCTAGGCACTTTTTTAAGTTGTGCCCGACTCTTGAAAGGACCGTTTTCATTTCGGAATTCAACAATATTTTGAGCCAAAGTCGGTCCTAAACCAGAGACATAAGTCAATAGCTGCTTTGACGCTAGATTAACTTCTACCCCTACTCCATTTACCGCTGACATCACAGTATCATCCAGTGCATTTTTCAGAGCATTCTGATCCACGTCATGCTGATATTGTCCTACCCCGATGGATTTGGGATCAATTTTTACCAGTTCTGCCAAAGGATCCATCAGTCTTCTACCGATGGAAACAGCTCCTCTTACCGTCAAATCAAGATCAGGAAATTCTTCCCGAGCCACATCAGACGCCGAGTAGATAGATGCTCCGGATTCATTTACCATGGTGACAATCACGGATTTTGGCAAGCCCAAGCTCTTCACAAAAGACTCAGTCTCACGCCCCGCAGTTCCGTTTCCGATAGCTATTGCCTGCACGCCAAATTTTTCCGCCAGGCCTTTCACTGTCATGCCTGCTTCCGCACTTCTGCGTTGCGGCTCATGTGGATAGATCGCTTCGTAGTGAAGAAACTGTCCTTGGGGTCCAAGACACACCAGTTTACAGCCCGTCCGGAATCCCGGATCAATCGCCATCACAGACTTCTCTCCCAAAGGTGCGCCAAGCAAAAGTTGACGCAAATTTTCAGTAAAAACCTTGATTGCTTCCTCATCTGCCTTCCGCTTTGTGAGCAGACGAACTTCCGTTTCCATACTTGGCTTCAGCAATCTTCTGTAGCTGTCTTTGATGGCAAGTTTTACCTGATCCACTGAAGAATTCGCTGAATCAGCAAGAATCATTTTCTCCATCTGATAAATCGCAGAAGCTTCTTCAGGAAGAGAGTCCAGCATCAGGAAAAGTTCTTTTTCACCTCGTCTCATCGCCAAAACGCGGTGAGAAGGTGCAGTTTTTATTGGTTCAGACCACTCAAAATAATCCTTGTACTTGATCGCTTCCTGCTCTTTGCCCGGCAAAACTTTCGACGAAAAAACTCCTTCCTCGAGGAAAAGCTTTCGTATCCTCTCCCGTAACTCTGCCTTTTCATTGATCCACTCAGCCATGATGTCACGAGCTCCCTGGAGCGCCTCCTCTACGGAATTCACTTCTTTAGCAGCATCCACAAACTTCTCCGCCTCAGCTTCCAGATTAATGGACTTTTGCTCAAAAATCTGTTCAGCAAGTGGCTCCAAACCTTTCTCTCTAGCGATTGTCGCCTTAGTTCTTCGCTTAGGTTTGTATGGCAAATAAATATCTTCCAGCCTAGACATCGTCTCAGCAGCTTCTACTTTTTTCTTCAACTCAGGAGTCAATTTCCCTTGCTCCTCGATAGACTTCAAAATTGCTTCTTTGCGCTTCGCCAGCTCTCTCAGCTGCAACACACGGTCACGGATGGCAGCTACTTGCACCTCGTCCAGCTCACCGGTGGCTTCTTTACGATACCTGGAAATAAATGGAACTGTCCCCCCTTCGTCCAGCAATGTCAATGTGGCATTTACCTGTGCAGGTCGTATGTGGAGTTCGGCGGCTATTTGTACTTCGTAATTCATATGATAATAGGAAATCAACTCTTAATTTGAGACGCAAGTTAAGCCTCCTTTTGGAGACAAAAAGGAAGTAATGTGAGAGTTGTCACTAAGCGTCTGGGAATGTGGGAGTAATTTTGGATTGAAATTTTATAGGATAATATTAATTATTGAAAAATTTGGAAGAGCTAGAAAGAAAAAAACATTGGGAGAATATTTACCGAACCAAAAATTTCAACGAAGTCAGTTGGTACCAGGAAAAACCTGAAACTTCATTAGAATTCTTAAAAAAGTTAAATGTTCCTTTGGATGCTAAAATCATTGACTGCGGAGGAGGAGACAGCCACTTGGTAGACCACCTTTTGAACCTTGGCTATCAAGATATTACTATCCTAGACATCTCCGAGAAAGCCCTTTCAAGCGCGAAGGAGAGACTTGGGAATCGGGCAGATAATATAAAATGGATCACCGCAGATGTATCTTCATTTCAACCATCAGAAAAATATGATTTCTGGCATGATAGAGCCGTTTTTCATTTTCTTGGAGAAGATGACGTCACCAAATACCTTCAAATTATCAAGAAAAATTTGAGTCCTGGTGGTCATTTTGTGGTTGGTACTTTTTCCGAAAATGGCCCCACCAAATGTAGCGGAATAGAAATCAAACAATATTCCGAAAACTCACTTAGCCAGATAATAGAAAAGTATCTCAGAAAAATANTGGTTGGTACTTTTTCCGAAAATGGCCCCACCAAATGTAGCGGAATAGAAATCAAACAATATTCCGAAAACTCACTTAGCCAGATAATAGAAAAGTATCTCAGAAAAATATATTGTTTCACAATAGACCATCTTACACCTTCGAAGTCCATTCAAAACTTCGTGTTTTGCAGCTTTCAAAATCAGTTGACCTGATACTAACCTCACACTTCGTAATCGTAGTGCGTATCTATATATGAATTGGAAAAAAGAAATTAAGAGCTGGGGAATTATGCTCAGCGTCGCGGCATTTTTATACTTCACAGGGCTTTTACCAGTCATCATAGGTGGATTACAGTCTGTATTACTTTCCACAGGATTGATAAAACCTACCATCGAAGTCCCTAATTTGACCGACCAGCAATTCAACTACCAAGGTAAGTTTATGACATTTGATGGACAACAAATAGATCTGGAGAGCTACCGTGGCAAAACCCTTTTCATCAACCTTTGGGCTTCTTGGTGCGGACCTTGCCGTGCCGAAATGCCCCATATTTCTGAGCTTTATCAGTCCGTTCAAAATGAACCTGATTTACAATTTTTGATGATTGGAATTGATAATGACATCAAGAAAAGTCAGGGATTTATAGAAGGAAAAAGCTGGGCATTTCCTACGGTTCATGCAAGTTTTGGACTAAACCAAAGTTTGCAAAGCGAATCGATACCTACCACGATGGTAGTAAACCCAGAAGGTAAAATCGTCTTTTATCAAGAAGGTATGAGCAATTTCAATACTGATGAGTTTCGGGATTTTTTACTTTCGCAGTAAAAAAGAACCTTCTGGGCATCTAATAGGCAATTTTCAATATTTTGGTTGGGGACTTCAAAGATTTGTCGTAATCTTATTTTTTGACCCAATAACCTATGAAAAAGTTCTTCCTGAGCATCTTGCTCACTCAAGCTATATACAGTTTTAGTTTTGCACAATCTTCATCTGTACTCTGGTACAATCAACCAGCCACAGAATGGGAAGAGGGATTGCCGGTGGGGAATGGTCGACTAGGAGCTATGGTGATGGGCTTACCTGGACAAGAACATCTTCAGCTCAATGAAGATTCTCTCTGGCCTGGCGGATACGATGACTGGGGGCTGGCAGAAGGGAAAAGAGCCGACTTAGATCAAATCAGAGCCTATTTAAGGGCTGGAGACAATAAAAAAGCCGATTCACTTTTGGTGCTGAAATTCTCAAGAAAAGGAGTCACAAGGTCTCACCAAACGATGGGGGATCTGTGGTTTAACTTTGACTGGATAGAACCCGAAAACTACAGAAGAAGTCTCAATCTTGAAACGGCCACTGTCCTGACTCAATTTATAAGTGAAGGTTTTGAGGTCAGTCAGGAGATCATTGCTTCAGCTCCTGATGATGCCTTGATCATCCGATTTAAGACTAACCACCCCAAGGGCTTTAATGGTACAATCACCATGAATAGGCCAGAGGATAATGGATTTGCTACCGCAAAAACTACAGCTCTAAATGATAGACAGCTTGAAATGTCAGGCATGATTACACAGCGCGGCGGACAACTAGATAGCAAGCCTATTGAGATTTTGAATGGTGTTAAATTTCGAACTTTACTCTTCGCTCAAAATCAATCTGGAGAGATTTCTACTACTGATTCTACTTTAATAATTTCTGGGGCAAAGGAGTTTATGCTCAAGTTAGTATCAGAGACTTCCTTTTACCATGAGGATTTTGAAGCGCATGCAGACCGTCAGCTAGAGAAAATCCAATTGACAAGCTGGGGTGAACTACTCCATTCACATGAAAAGGAATATACTTCTTGGTTTGACCGAATGACCTTGCAATTGGAAAATGATGAACTGGACAACATTGCTACCGATGAGCGAATTGGACGCGTCAAAAATGGAGAAGTAGATTTGCATTTGGAAAAGCTATTGTTCGATTATGGCAGATATTTGTTGATTTCTTCTAGCCGGCCTGGCACCAATCCAGCAAATTTGCAAGGGCTCTGGAATCAGCACATCGCTGCTCCATGGAATGCGGATTACCATGTAAACATCAATCTTCAGATGAATTATTGGCCGGCAGATGTCACGAACTTAAGTGAATTAAACCAGCCACTATTTAATTTTATAGACGGGGTAATAGAAAACGGAAAAAATGCAGCACATAAAAATTTTGACATGGCGGGCTCCATGGTACCACATACCACCGATCTTTGGCAAGTAGCTTTCTTACGTGCGGCCACCGCCTATTGGGGAAGTTGGTTAGGAGCCGGAGGCTGGATAGGCAGACATTACTGGGATCATTACTTATTTACCCAAGACGAAAAATTTCTAGAAGAGCGTGCATACCCTGCTCTAGCCGCTATTTCAGCATTCTATTCTGATTGGTTGGTGGAATACCCGACAGATGGAAAATTAGTCTCCTCACCCTCTACTTCTCCTGAGAATCAGTTTATCAATCCTAATGGAGAAGTGGTAGCAGCTACGATGGGAGCAGCGATGGATCAGCAGATTATTGCTGACGTTTTTAACAATTACTTGAAGGCTTCTGAGATTCTAGGAAAAGAAACTTCACTACGAGAAAAAGTAACCAACCAACTCGCAGATCTTCGTCCTGGCGTTAAGATCGCCGAGGACGGCAGAATATTGGAATGGGATCAGCCCTATGAGGAAAATGAAAAAGGTCACAGACACATGTCTCACCTATACGCTTTTCACCCTGGAGATGCCATCACACAAAGTCAAACGCCCGAAGCATTTGCCGCAGTACGAAAAACGCTAGAATACAGACTTGCTAATGGCGGAGCAGGGACCGGATGGTCCCGAGCTTGGCTAATAAATTTCTCAGCGAGATTGCTTGATGGAGAAATGGCCCACGAGCATATTCAGAAACTGCTTTCCCAATCCCTTTACCCAAATCTGTTTGATGCACATCCACCTTTTCAGATTGACGGAAATTTTGGCTATACAGCTGGAGTGGCAGAAATGCTTGTCCAATCTCATGAAACAGGTCTGATCCGACTACTTCCTGCTCTGCCAAAGGCTTGGGCAAATGGCAGTATAACTGGCTTGAAAGCGAGAGGAAACTATACATTAGACCTGACTTGGCAGGATGGAAAGCTCAAAACTTGCAGAATTTATGCAGGTAATAGTGGCAAAATCATGATTTTCTATGATGGCTCTGAAATGGATCTAGACCTTGAAAAAGGACAGAGCTTCGAAATTGAATATTAAATTCCCAAAATTTCTTTAAGATTGCTTATTATAAAATTAGAATCTCAGGCTTATTAAAAGGGGTTTTCATCCAAGCCATCGTTAGATACAGCCAATGATCAGAAAATTTACCACCTTATTCATTTTAGCAGTTTTTGTTTGGCTGATATGGTCTTTTTCTGGGAGAAACACTCCTCTGCTAGAGCCTAATAGTTATATATCTGTAGTAGAAGAAATTAACCCTTCCGACTCGTTATCGAGGAATATCATTGGCATCCAGCCATATATGGAAGTGTCAGATTATTTTAGTCAGGTTATTTTCAAAGAGAAAATCCGCCAGTATTTAGTAACTGCTAACAGCATAGCATTTATCAAGAAAAGCACCTTGGTGATCTATCCAGAGAATATCGGAACATGGCTTCTCTTATTGAATGAAAAGCATAACCTTGCTGAGAAGAAAACCTTAAATGAGGTTATGAGGACGATAGCTTTTAGCAATGCTTTTGATTTCTTTTTGGGATATATCAAGACTGGAGATGAGTCAAACACGGAATTTTCATCCATCATCCGAATGAAAGCAAAATCTATGGCAAAGGCCTATTTTGAGACTTTCAGCGACCTTGCTATTGAAACCAATGCCTACATTGTAGCAGGCTCTATCCTCTTACCAGATCCTAGTGTAGATGATGGGGAAATTAATTTAAATCTAAGTGGCCCGCTTTATAATGCTTCATTTCTATTTGGCCCTGATGGAAAAGTAGTTGGAAATCCGATTTTAAAATCCTTTCCAAATTCCACAGAAGCTTCATACACAAGTGCTGGTGACCCAAACACATTGCAGGTTTTTGATCTACCGATTGGAAAAACGTTCATTTTGCCTTTCAATGACAGTTGGCAAAGCGATGCTTACGAAAACGCGATAAATGATTCTGCTGAAATTATAATAGGCTCCTCTTTTTTCCCCGGCAATCATACTTTACATTCTAAATGGACTGGATATGATGGGGAAATAAATCCTGAAAATTTAGATTTCGGAGACATTGACAAACTATCAAATAAAGAAGCTTGGGAAAAATACAGCTTACCAAAACAAATTAAAAGCACCAAAGCTAATGTAGGCTTTAATGTATTTTTCCGTGGAGATCTCTGGGATCTAGGCCCAGCTGGACAACCCTTAGTTGTGCTAAATCATAAGATACTTCCAATTACACCAGCTGGAAAAGGCGGAGTTTGGTCTTTTAATTTCTAGAAAAATCAAGCCTCATTAACTTTTACTAGTTGATAATCAGGCTAACTGATCTTTAAAATAGTTTTGGGATTAAAATTCATGTGTCCTATACGTCAGTTTGTTTTGAATAAGGTAACAGACTTTTAATAGTTTGAAAATCAAGTTGTCAACCTTCCGAATAAAGCTTAAATTACCTTATCACTAAACCCAAATACCATGAAAAGATCTCTAAGTGCGATGTTAATTTGCTTGGTTATTTTTCCTGCTTTCTCACAGAATGTCGTGATTCCATCCACAGAAGTTCAAATTAAAACAGCTGTACTGGCTGCTCCTGAAGAAAAGCAAGCGGAAGCCAAAGTCTTAGGATACAATGAGGGTAGAGAATTGATCGAATTGAGAAAAGGTACAAATGAAATGATTTGTATCGCAGATGATCCCAATGGAAAAGGTTTCAGCGTTTCTTGCTACCATGCAGATTTGGAACCATTCATGGAAAGAGGCAGGGAACTCAAAAAAGAAGGAATGGATTTTCAACAGATCTTTGATACCAGAGAGGCCGAAGCAAAAAGCGGCAAACTCAAAATGCCAGAGAAAGGCGTTACACTTTTTGTGCTAACAGCTGACACTGAAAATTACGACGTCAATACTGGAAATGTATCTGACACCTACCTGCGATATGTAGTTTATCTGCCTTGGGCTACTTCAGAGATCACAGGATTGCCTCTAAAACCAAGTGCGCCGGGTATGCCATGGATAATGGACCCTGGTACACATAGAGCACACATCATGATATCTCCGCCGAAGGATTAAAATTGAAATAGTTTCTATCAAGTACCTTATTTTCTGCTAGTGCTTAAAAGTTTTAGGTCGATTTATTTAAGAATTGATTTTATTTTTGAACACTTCCTAGATTATAAACATCCCTCTTAAATGTCCTTTTTCTCAGAGCAGGTCTTTAAAGATCTTGACTTCAAACAAGTAACGCTAGCTATTTCCGAATATGAAAACTGTGTCTTTGAGCAATGCAATTTTTCTAACCTAGATTTGAGAGGAATTAAGTTTGAAAATTGCTCATTTAAAAGTTGTGACATGAGCAACCTCAAGGTTCCCGATGTGTCATTTCAGAAAGTTAAATTTGAACAGTGCAAAATGTTGGGAATTCACTTTCATGCCAGTAACCCGTTTTTACTGGAATTCATCTTTCAAGGATGTCAGCTTGACTACTGCAGCTTTTACAATTTGAAAATTAAAAAATCTAAATTCATCAACAGCAGACTTATAGAAACCGACTTCACTCAAGCTGATTTGACTGCCTCCGATTTTCAGGGATCAGACCTCAGCGGAGCTACTTTTGATCTGACTAATGCCGAGAAAGTGGATTTCAGAAATGCACTTCACTACTCAATCGATCCAGAAAGAAACAGAATCAAAGGAGCCCGATTTGATCTAGATGGATTGCCAGGTTTACTTGGGAAATATGCAATTAAAATTGGTTGATTTCAGAGGAATACATTCTAGCATTCTATTTCTTTTTTTTGAAGCTATATAAGAAAGGTGCCTTGTGTGAACCACCGGAGTAAAGTTTTTCGTGGCGCTCTAAAATATCCAGACTTAGCATTTTCCGTTGAAAATTAGCTCGATTTTGAGTTTCCCCAAGGATAGCGTCATACACTTGCTTCAACTCTTTCATGGTAAATCTTTCGGGAAGAAGATTAAAACTTAGGAGCTTATGATCCAAGTTAGCACGTAGGTGGTCAAGCGCTTTTTCTACAATTTCATTATGATCCATCATCAACTGTGGTAGCTGATCAAAGTCATACCATTCTATAGAATCAGATAATTCATCTGGCTTAGGTACCACATTTTCATAATTGATCAAGGCATAATAGCCTACAGTGATGAATCGTCCTAATAGCCAATGATCTTCAACAAAGTGCCCCTGCTCCTCCAATATCTTACGCATTACCTTAGAATTAAAGCGCTCCATGGACCCAAACGTATGAAACTGCTCGAGAAATATTTCATCTAACCCAGTTCGTTTTGAAAGCCCACGTTTCACCGCTTCATCTAGTGGTTCATCTATTTTCACAAAACCTCCAGGAAGTGCAAAAGTCTTCGTATTGTGGTATTCCAAAACCAAAATTTTGAGCTTTTCTCCAGAAAAACCAAAAATAACCGAATCGAAAGAAATGTTTGGGAGGTGTTTTTCTTGTGGTAATGGCATGCGCAAAATTAGGAAATACTGGTATAAGAAATAGGATTTTTAAAAATAAGCAATTACTATTGTTTCACAAAGAAACATTAATTAGCCCATGAAACCTACCTTCAGATCAATCCGGATTTTTATCCTGATGCTTCTATTTGCAAATTCCACCTTTTTGAAAGCACAAAACAATTATACATTTGAAGTGCAAACCAAAATCAAAAACGGAATGATTGCAGGGGAATACGATACCAAAACAGGCATTGAAAAGTATTTTGGAATTCCTTTTGCAAAACCTCCTGTAGGCGAACTTCGCTGGAAAGCTCCTCAGGAGTTAGACAATTGGGCTGCAATAAAAGAAACTAAGAAATTTGGACCTCGGGCTGTTCAGGCACCGGTTTTTGGTGATATGGATTTCAAGTCTGATGGGATGAGTGAAGATTGCTTATACCTGAATGTATGGACTCCAGCAGATCGTAACACTAAAGATTTACCTGTATTGGTTTATTTCTACGGTGGTGGTTTTGTGGCAGGTGATGGTTCAGAACCGCGTTACAACGGTGAGGCTATGGCTCAAAAAGGGATTGTAGTGGTCACGGTGAATTACAGATTGAATATATTTGGCTTCCTTGCCCACCCAGGCTTGAGTGCTGAGGCACCCTATCAAGCTTCAGGGAATTATGGATTGATGGATCAAATGGCTTCCCTGAAATGGGTAAAGGAGAATATTGCAGCTTTCGGTGGAGATCCTACGAGAGTGACCATTGCAGGTGAATCTGCCGGTTCGATCTCCGTCAGCTATCAGATGGCTTCTCCCCTGTCCAAAGGACTAATAGCAGGAGCAATCGGTGAAAGCGGTGCGGGTATAAACCCGACTTTGGCACCAACATCTCTTGCAGAAGCTGAGAAGCAAGGAGAGGAATTTGCTTCTAAGGCTGGTTTTAGCAACATAAAAGAACTCCGGGCACTTTCTACTAAGGATATTTATGAAATCTATAATGAGTCTAAGCGATTTGGGTTCCCGGTAGTTCTAGACGGTTACTTTCTTCCAAAAACTCTTCCTGAGATTTTTGAGGCAAAAGAGCAAGCAATGGTTCCGCTACTAGCAGGTTGGAACTCGGCCGAAATGTCAGGCATGGCATTTATGCAGGGGCAGCCTTATACTCCAGAAGCTTTTGTCGCAAAAGTAAAAGAAACCTATCCAGATAACTTTGATGAAGTATTGAGCCTGCATCCACATACTGACGCAAAAGAAGTGGAAAGAGCAGCGACCGACTTGGCATCGGACAGATTCATAGCCTATTCTACCTGGAAATGGTTGGACCTCCATGCTAAAAATTCCGATCAGCCAGTTTACAGGTATTTGTATAGCAAGCTTCGCCCACCGTTGAAGGACGAAAGTCTGACTACTGGGCTTGCTGGTGGCACAATAAAAGGTGGCTCAAAAGCACCTGAGGCCATCGGAGCTCCTCACGCTTGTGAAATAGAATATGCAATGGGAAATCTACCTTTAGTGGATGTTTTTGACTGGACTGCTGATGATTATAGCGTATCAAAAACCTTTATGAATTACTTTGCCAATTTCATCAAAACCGGCAATCCGAACGGAGATGATCTACCTCAATGGAATTCCATGAAAGGCACTGATGCTAATCCCCCGGTCCTAGTAATCGATACTGAAAGCAAACTTGTCAAAGCTGAAGATGATGACAGATATCACCTTCATGATAAGTATTACGGAAATAGCAACTAATATCAATCAACCAAATACGATTAAAGGAGAGGCTAATAGGGCTCTCCTTTTTTTTAATCCTGTTTTCCAGCTACCACCATTTTGATGGTATTGTAGTCGTATTTTCCTTCAAAATGAATTCGAAGTGCCTGCAAATTCTTGATGTTTTCGATTTGCGAACTAATCTCTGAAATCACTTCCATAGGTAAGCAATCTTCCAGCTCAACTCTCCCCTCCGCGATGCCCTTCGCCAAATGTCCTTTGATAGTAGATTCAGCAAGCCCTCTTCCCACCACTATATCCCCTATGCTTTTTCCCTCATTGATCATAGAGAAAGTGATTTCGTAGGTCTCTCCAACTTTCCTTTTCAGATTTGCTTTGCCAGCCTTTTTTCTACCTGTTTTGTTGCTGGCGAATTTCGGATTATCGGCCGCTGCCTGCTTCGCAGATTCAGCCAATCGAAGTCGAAGATTGATTTTATCTTGCTCCAAGTCATTCATTTTCCCAGGAATTTTCCCCTCCAAAATTGACGCTATCAGACGGCTTACTTTGCTAATTTCTCCATATTTTCTCAGCAAGCTGACTTCCAACTCCTCTAAGCTATTCGCATAGGTTTTAGTCCTGGAAAATCGCTCTACCTCTGCACGATGAACCAGTATTTTTTCCAAAGCATCTTTCAAGAAATCCATGAAATAAGATGATCCCTTTTCCAGTCGCTCCATCAGTTTATCTTTGTCATTCTGCTGCAAGAGAAATCGGAGTTGATTGCTAAATTTTCCGGCAGTGCCCGCTTGATTTCTTATAAGAGAAGTAATTTCCCCTACCGCTTTTTGCATCTCGGGATCTTCAAATTCCAGTGAACTATCATTCTTTCGTTGGAAACTGTTGATCTCCAAAAGTAAGCCTTGCAAATCAAACGTCTCACCTACCAAAAGTGAAAGGTATCGCTGCTGGTATGCTCCTAAAAGCTCATCGAGTTTCGAGTTCTTTTTGGCACTCTCCACGAAAGTCTGAACCTGAGTGTCTGATTGCAATGCATTGGTTTGAATTCTTGTCCTCAAGATCAATCCTTCCAAACTTCTCAGTCGACTCAAAGCCACATACACTTGTCCTGGAGCGAATGCATTTCCCACATCTATTATCGCCTGATCGAAGGTCAATCCCTGACTTTTATGCACTGTCACAGCCCAAGCCGTTTTGATGGGATATTGGCTAAACGTACCAATGACTTCTTCCTCCAGCTCTTTGGTGTCAGGGTTGATGACATACTTTTTATTTTCCCAGATTTCCTTTCTCAACTGATAGACGAACCGCTTCCCTTCCAACAATACTTTGATCTGCTCATCTTCAAGTTCCTCTACAGTTGCCAGTTTACCATTGAAGTAATCCTGATTTCCGGAGCTATCATTCTTGATGAACATCACCTGCGCTCCTACCCGCAGTTCGAGTGATTTGGGCAAGGGATAGATATTTTCAGGAAAATCATTTTCTATATCAGCCTCGTAAAACTTCGACTCACCCTTCAGAGCCATCAGACGATCACGGTTAATCTGATCAGCCTTATAATTGTGTGTCGTGATCGTAATGCAGTCTTTGATTTCTGCGATCTCGTCCTGAGTTTTGTAGTGTTTATTCAATAGTGTGATATCCTGAGCTGTTACCGTATTTTCTCGCAAATGATTTAACACCTGAATAAAGTCTTCATCCTGCTGTCGGAAAATCTTATCCAGTTCCAAATAGACCAATCCTGAATCCTGTAAAACTCTGGCTTCGAAGAAGTGCATGCTTGGGTAAAATTTGCTGAGAACCTGCCACTCATTATCACGGACAATAGGAGGCAGCTGGAAAAGGTCACCTATCATTAATATCTGAACACCTCCAAAAGGGGTGTTATAATTCCTCTTCACGCTTCTCAACCTATAATCAATAGCATCCAGCACGTCCGCCCGGAGCATACTGACTTCATCAATCACGAGTAGTTCTATGGATTTCAGCACATTTTTCCTGAGTGCATTCAGCGGATGCTTTCGGATCAATGTATGTTGAGTAAAGCATCCGTATTGGTCTGAAAAATTCCCCTCAGGCTCATTGACTGGCAGGAAAAATCCCAAGGGAAATAAGAATTGGGAGTGGATGGTAACTCCGCCAGCATTTAGCGCAGCAATACCCGTAGGCGCCACGATGACGTGATTTTTATGAGTTTGAAGAGCTAAATTTCTCAGGAAAGTGGTCTTACCCGTCCCAGCCTTCCCTGTCAAAAAAATCGGTGCTCCGGTGTTGTTGACAAACTTAGCGGCCAGCTCAAGTTTATCTGTACTTTGATTTTCCATTTGGCGAAACTAGTATATTTAAAAATGAATAAAATGGAGTTTGGAATCTTATACTTTCTCTTTCAATTCCTAATTTCATTTTTTTAATTGCAAATTTCAAACTAATACTCATGTATATCCACCCACTTAACCGCTGGAAAGACGATGCTGAGATTCTTTCCTTTATCCAAAAAAATGCATTTGCGACGCTGGTTACCCAAATTAGCAACAAACCATGGGCTACTCATTTGCCTTTTGTGCTTGATAAAAATAAAGACGGCAATACGATACTTTCTGGTCATGTAGCGAAGGCAAACCTACAATGGAAAAACCTATCTGAGAATCAAGAAGTTTTGGTTATTTTTCAAGGCCCTCACGCCTACATTTCCTCGTCTTGGTACAATCATGAAAATGTACCCACCTGGAATTATCTGGCTGTTCATGTTTACGGAAAAATCAAACTTATCGAGGGTAAAGAACTTTTACACCACTTGACGAAATTGGTGAACACCTATGAAGATGGACGTCCCAACCGGGTTAGCGTAGAGACGATGAGCGAAAATTATGTAGCAAAGCAAATCAAAGCTTTAGTTGGCTTTGAAGTAGTGATATCTGAAGTGCATGGCAGCAAAAAACTTTCGCAGAATAGAGACGATATCAATCATCAAAAAATCGTAGAAAATCTGGAAGAAAGTATATTCCCTTTGGACAAAGAAGTGGCTGAAGAAATGAAAAAAGACAGATCAGATTCATCTAAGTCTTAAGCTATCTTTCCCGAATACAAAATCCTATCCAAGATCTGTGAAACAAAAGAAGTGCCTTTAAATTGGCGTTTACTACTTCAAATCTATTTGCGAATTTCATTGCCCAAATCGTCCTCTAGAGACACATAAAGAGTGTTAAAAAACTAGCTGATCTCTACAAATAGCCATTTTTAGCGTCATGGCACAGGCTTGGTTTATTATTAGATACAACAATAATTTTCACTAGACCCAAATAACCATGAATACCCAATATCATTTTCCCATCAGTAGCTCCACAGCTGCAAATTGTACAGTAAAAACAATTAGAGATGAATCAGTAGGAACTATTAAGGACATAATGCTTGACACCGAAACTGGTGAAGTAGCCTATGTTGTGCTTTCAGTTGATACCGGATTTTTGAATCTTGGGAATAAACTTCTTGCTCTTCCTTGGGAGGCATTTGATTTTCACGGTCACCAACGTGATATAATCATAGTGAATGTCGATAAGGAAAAACTAGAAAATGCACCAGGTTTTGATGACGACAACTGGCCTGTAGGCCCTCAACATGAATTCATCAACACTGTCCATGAATATTATGGATTTAACAGAAGAAGAGCGTTTATTGAATAGGCGTTGCGCTCCGAAACTGTGTTAGGCTCTCCAATTTTGGAGAGCCTTCTTTCTTTACCTAAGTGGCTAAAACAATTTTCTCAAAATAGCTTCACAACTATTACCTCCTCTTACCCTTATCAGACGGATCCTGTTCCTTCATCAGTAGCTGCATCAGATCACCCGGGACTATTTCAAGCATTCCTTCTCTCAAGGATTCCCAAATGAGATTGAATGTACCCCGATAGATGTTTCGTTGCGTTTGAAACTGGGCTGTTTTATAGTTATTGTTTTCTGGTAAATTATTATTTGAGGTAAGGATATTGGCAAGAGTGGACATCAGCTTCTTCTTTTCCGCCTCCTCATCCCTAAGCTCCAGCTTCAGATCACTATAATGAAATATGACAGAATTAGAAGAGGAATAGCGTGAGGCATCCATGGTGATTTCCAGCTTTTCCATGGTTCCTGAATTAATATTCACTGACACCAAATCTCCAAGAATGCCATTCAGCGATGGCAAACTAAAAGGATCTACACTAGCTTCCAAATGGAAATTTTCGTGTGTATTATCATTTCCATAGGGCACTACTACATCCATGCGCAAAGGAGCAAACCCATTTAGAACAGCTTCCCCATGTATCAACATTTCTCCAGATTGTAAAGAATCCAGAGAAATAGCGTGTGTGATTATACCAGAAAGTTGCTCAAAATTCAGATTTCCAGGCTCAGATTTCCCATCGGAAATTTCTGAATAGGTGATTTTGGAATTTAAAATCTTGATAGTATCCAGCTGAATAGGGAAAGGGATTTGCTCCACCATCCCTTCAAACATCGGTTTTTCGGGTTCATAGGGACGAGACTTGTTTTTATTTCTTACGTCATGCAAATACAGGCTATCAATGGTCATCAAACCAGCAACAATTGCCCAACTTCCATAAATATTACTTTGTGCTTTTATCTGCTCAATGCGTAAATGCTTCACATCAATTTCTATGAAATCCTTCTGTATTTCCGATCTCCTCGAGGCCTCAATACTAGAATCGTCATACTTCAATTGAAGATCAAAGAAATCAAACGCCTCTTGCTTGGAATCATAATTTAATGAGCCAAGGGTGAAAGTTTGATCTTGATTTATATTGATGAGAAGATTTTTCAAGCTAGTCTCTATACTCTCCAGCTTGAATGGAATGGCATAATTCAATCGCACTGAATCAGTTTCAAGATTGACTGCAGAAATACGAAAATCCTCAAAGCTCCCAAATTTTCGAAGGGAATCAGATTTAGTATAGAATTCTCCTGACCCGTCATTTAAGATAAAATTGTGAATCACTCCTCTTGATACTAAATCACCAAATAGTCCCTGAAAAGCCTTCGACACGTCGGCGGGATTCTTGGAAATTGAATCATTTCTAACCAGAATAAATTTCGGAGCCTCAAATCTGAATTCATTGATTTCGACTACATCTCCAAACACAAAACCAAGCAAATTCACACCACCAAGCCTTAGTGATTTCATTGTACCTGTAATGGTGGTAGCCATATTTTCTTTCAGGGGCTGAATAGAAATCCCCTGAAGCTCTATACTCCTGCGTAAAAGCTGAACATTAACATCCTCAAAAATAACATCATACGATCGATCCTCATTACTATTGAGTCGTTCGGGCAAAGTCTTGACCAACCATTTTTCAAAAATAAAAATCGATACTATGGCCAAGAGAACAACTATTCCAAGAGCCCAGAGAATTTTTTTCAAGGAGATTTAATTATTAAATTAACTACTAAGATAAAAGTGGATACGTAAGACCACATGGAGAGAAGAGGTGATTTTCAAAAAGATACAAATATTTTACAATTTTATTGTTTCCGCCTTACAGTAGTTAAAAATCTCCACAATAGCATTTATCAACCATAGAAACAAAAAGGGACTTTGACACACTGAATTTCGTTCTCATGAATCTTTAAAATCACTAACTTCCAATCTGATTCACTTTTACATCGCCACATATCAATCTAATTAGGAAGTAGAATTAAGTAGCAATGAGGTAATCGATAAAACATGAAAATAACGTCTTTAGTAACTCTTACTTTTTTACTCAGCTCATTCTGGAGTGCATTTGCTCAAGAAAAGTATCCGGAATTCAAGGTTTTAACCTATAATATTTATCATGGTGAAAACCCAGATACACTTGGGACACCAAACATAGATGAGATCGCAAATCTGATTATTCAACTTCAGCCAGAAGTAGTGGCTCTTCAGGAAATGGACAGCATGACTACTCGCCTAGAAGATATATATGGAGAAAAGATAAATTGGGTAGTTGAGCTAGGGAAAAAGACTGGATACTCCAGCTACTTTGCCAAGGCAATGGATTATGCAGAAGGAGGATATGGAGAAGGTGTCCTGGTTAAAAAAGCTTTAAATTTTACTACTCAGGCATTACCAACTCTTGTTGGAGGGGAACCTCGCGCTGCTGCCTGGGTAAAAATAGAACTTAAAAACAGGCAAGAACTATATTTTGGAGCTACGCATCTCTGTCATCAATATTCAGAAAATCGACTTGCACAAATAGATGCGATTACTCACTATGCCGATTCTCTTCCCCAGCCCGCATTTTGGGCTGGGGATTTGAATTTTGATCCTACATCAGAAGAATATAAAAGTATCAGCTCCATATGGAGTGATGCTGGCGAAGTGGCTGAAGATGAATCACCTACATACGTTTCTGAAAATGGAAAACGAATTGATTACGTGTGGTTTGATTCAGAACATTTTGAGCTTGTGGATTACAAAGTCCTTGATGTTCCCTATTCTGATCATTACCCTATTTTGGTGACACTTAGATTAATTAAACCCTAACCTACTATGAAAAAGACAATTCTAATTGCTATCCTTTGCCTAGCAGGCTTTGGTTTCGCATTCAACTCTGCAAATGAAGAAGCAAAAAAACCTAAGTGGCAAACGCTATTCAACGGCAAAGACATAGACGATTGGTCTATTAAGATCCGTACACACGACTTGAACGATAATTTCGCCAATACATTCCGCGTAGAAGATGGATTGATGAAAGTTCGCTACGATGGCTATGATCAATTTGATCGGCAGTACGGGCATATATTCTACAATAAACCTTTCTCCAATTATTTACTCCAAGTTGAATATCGTTTTGTAGGTGAGCAAGCAAATGGAGGCGAAGGATGGGCCACCAGAAATTCAGGTGCAATGCTTCATTCCCAAGATCCCAAAACAATGCTGAAAGATCAGGATTTCCCTATTTCAATTGAGGCTCAATTCCTCGGTGGAAATGGAAAAGATAAAAGAAGCACCTGCAATCTCTGTACTCCGGGAACAAACGTGGAAAGGGATGGTGAATTGTTCACTCCTCATTGCGTAAACTCAACTTCAGAGACTTATCATGGAGATCAGTGGGTAACTGCCAATTTCATTGTGTTGGGAAATGGCGATGTGCATCATCTAGTGGGTCAGGACACCGTTTTGAGTTATTCTAAGCCGCAAATAGGTGGTGGAAATGTTAACCCTGTGGAACCGAAAGTCAAAGTTGACGGCCAGATGATTAATGGAGGATATATATCACTACAAAGTGAAAGTCATCCAATCGACTTCCGGACTGTCCGCTTAATAGACTTGACAAAATATATGGGAAATCCGAAAAAACTTAACGAAGTGGTCAAAGAAGGGCTAGCTTCCAAACCAGCCCATTCTGACTAATTTACTATCAGACAAAAATCAAAATAGCCCGCTAATCATCATAGATCAGCGGGCTATTTCATAATTTTGCTACTTGCTACTTGCTACTTGCTACTAAATGCAAATCAAACTCTCACTCCAGTTGTTCCTCCACCATTCAGTGTGATATCTACCGGAGCATTTGTTTTCCAGTTTCCACCCGTGAAGTCAGGTACATCAATAGAATTGGATCTATTGGCTACAGACCACTCACTAAGCGGAGAAACACAACTCCAAAGCGCTGCATCATAGACATCCTGATCCAGAGGAAGGCCATTTCGCAGGCAATCAATCAATCGCCAGTCCATCATAAAGTCCATGCCACCATGGCCACCAACCTTCTTGGCCAGCTCTCCTACCTTCTGGATAATCTCAGGAGTGTACTTTGTTTCTAAATCTTTGAATTCCTCATCTTTGAGCCAACCGTGTCCTTTGGCAACTTTTGGCTCAGGGTATTTCTGTGCATATCCTTCTGTCCCACTTACTACATGCAGTCTGGAATAAGGTCTAGGTGAAGAGACATCATGCTGAATCATAATCGTCTTGCCGTTTTTAGTCTTGACCAAAGAGGTGTTCATATTTCCACGGAAATTCTTCGTAGCATAAGACGCAAAGAAGTTGTCCTTCTCAGCCAGTTTCTGAGCCTCGGCATGCATGGAAAAATCATTGGATGAAGTAGATGTCAAATAATCCATCTGGTCACCTCGGTTGATATTCAGGATTTGGCAAATCGGTCCTAGTCCATGGGTTGCGTACAAATTACCGTCCCGATAGTTTTCTTTCAGCCTCCACATATCCTGATAGCCATTTTCCTTCTTGAAATTCAAGGCTAGCAAATCATGTATATAAGCTCCTTCCACATGTACCACTTCACCAAAATAGCCTTCACGTGCCATTTTTAATGTCATCAATTCAAAGAAATCATAGCAGCAATTCTCCAACTGCATACAATGTTTCTTGGTACGCTCAGAAGTCTCTACCAATTGCCAGCACTCATCTAAGGTAACGGCGATAGGAACTTCACAGGCAGCATGCTTTCCAGCTTCCATAGCATAAACTGCCATTGGAGTATGCCATTCCCATGGTGTAGCGATATAGATTAAATCCAGATCATCGCGATCCATCATTTCTTTAAAAGCATAGGCATTTCCAGAATAACCATCTGGCTGGTGCGGAGTGTCTTTCAATTGCTCCTTTACTTTTTCTACACGCTCAGGAAGCAAGTCGCAAAGCGCTTTGATCTCTACATTTTCTATTTTACTCAATCGGTCAACAGCTCCAGGCCCTCTCATCCCAAGTCCTACTATCCCAACTCGGACAGTATCAATTTTGGGAGCAGCAAAACCGCTCATATTAAAAGACTGGATTCGATTAACTCCTTTTTTAGCTTGTAAAGGAAGGTTATCAAATTCATTGGCGAGGGTACTGCCCGCTCCGAAAAGCCCCAAACCTACCAGGCTGGTAGATTTCAGAAATTCTCTTCTTTGGTTATTTTTCATAATGCTTTGTTCAATTAACATAGCTAATTAATAAAAAAATACAGGAAGTACTGACACCTTAAAAATAAAAAAACCGAAAGCTTTTCAGCTTTCGGCCATCTCCAATTAATATTTGGGATTATCTACATCTAACATTACACGCAAGGATTACAGCTCACTAATTAGATAATAGGTGAAAAAATAGGGGTGATTGCACTTTTCAGCAAACTTTAAACGAAGGACTGTTTGGATTCTTCGGTGCAAAAGTAAGGCTTATGGCTTTATCAAAATATGACATAGATCAAATAATCAACGATGGGCTTCAATTGGCAAAAAATGAAACAACACACAAATTCTGAAGAATGATTCAATCCTGTAAAGAATACCATATGCATTAAAACCTCTACCCATAATATTGATTACCAACAAGATAAAGAGGTATTAACCAATATAAAGCTTATATTCAGGCAAGGATATTGTTTTAAACCACCAATCCCACATTTTTAGAAATTAGGGTGGGATTGTAGATCATTTATTTAAAAAAGTATAATGAAGTTTTTCAGACCCCTCCTTTTTAGCGTGCTACTGATAGCATTTCTAGGTTCTGCGCAAGCTCAAGTAAAATCTAAGCCTACTAAAAATGATACCATTACATTGGCGCAAGCTTACATGAATCTGTATTTGACGGAAACCTATTTTGATACCATATCTGTAGAGCGAACAAAAAAAATCCTTGCCTTCGAGAATGACGAAATAAAATCAATCAAAGACAGCTCTTTCATCGGTACGAATTCCACGCTCTACAATTTCACAAATGCATTATTTTATCAAAATCAATCGAAGCTACTATACCTTAATAAAGGTGAAGTCAGTCGGGGTTTACTGCGCAGGTTGAAAAGTACGCTGGACAGAGCCATTAATTATTACAATTCTGCAAAAATTGACGACGATGAGACCTTTCAAAACGAAAAGAATAAGCTGTATGAAATGATCAAATTCGATTCAGAATCCAACGAAACTTTGACCACTAATATTAGGAGCTTAAAAAAAGAATTTAACTCTTTGTTTAACGAAGATATTTTCCCAGATTTTAAGAGGATTTTTTTGTCGGCAAAGAATACCGATAGATTCTATATTGATTCCTTATCCTATATTGCCGGAATTTATAATATACCACTAAATAGGGATATCCTTAACAACTTTCCCGAGTATCATCAATTTACATATGAGGATCCTAATTATATTAATCCCGAATTTACTGCCGATTCAAGGTTGGATATAATTTCAAAGTACATTCAGTTAAAATACCTAGCATCGAAAAGAACTCGGGTTCCCCGAAACTTCAACAATACAGTATTGTATGATGCCTACAATGATTTCATAAGCCAGGTAAACGAGGAGGACGATAAGTTTATAAAGGAAGAGTTAAACCCTACCGTGTGCAAAATGCTTCTTAGTGAGTTAACTAGTAAGTTTCCGCGCAATAAAAATTTGGAAGGAAGGGAACAAATCATTTCTGCCATGTCAATGACGGGTGAATCTTCTACGGATTTAAAGAATTATTTTTTCCCTAATCCAGCTCCACATGCTTCAGCAAAATTTATCGTCTCAAGTTACAAACCTGCATTATCAACTCTCGGCCAAGTAGATTCATTTCTAAGAACAGGTTTTGCCAATGCGGGATTCAAAAATGAACTCCATTACTATTATGATATGGACGGGTTTGCCTTGACAACAAGTTTGGAGAAATTCAATATCAATGGATCCCCCGTTCCTGCTGCTAGTCGCTTTATCAAAAACCTCGGGGGTGATGGCAAATTCTCATACTATGAAATTTTCAAATCCTTATTTTTCGAAGTTGAATCTGAATTCAGGATGTTTGCATTCATCGTAGCATCAAAGCCAGCCACCATGAACAACGACGTAATGACCGCTGGCTTTGCTGAGGCAATTCTAAAAAACAGCTATGATATTCTTCCTAAAGAACTGAAAAACACCAGTCTTCCAACTAAGGTTCTATCAATATTTGTCTATCACTTCCATCAAAATGACATATCCTCAACTGTACAGCTAGACCTATCTGGCAAACTCTCAGTTCAGGATCATTTGAAAAATGCTGGATTGATTAAGATTATCCAGTAAGATCAAATCGTTGAGATTATTCCGTTGGAGGATTTGTTTCAAAATATTCTTCAAAAGAAAAATACCGATGCAATGTATCTCCGTCAAATAGAATCACATCAATTTTCATAGTTGGACAAAAACCAAAACCAAGGTATCCTATAGAAAATGAAGATGACGGATCTTTAGAAATTCGTAATCTATCTACAAACCCTCTACAAAAATTATATTGAACTTCCTTTATTTCATCTTTTCTAAATGAGGGCATATCTAGCCAAATGGTGTAATTTCTATTTGTTCCTCCGGCATTAGATGGACTGACAGAGGCTTTTATTTCGATCAAACTATCGAGAGGATAAGTTCTTTCTCTATGTATGGTATCTGCTATTTGTTCGTTTGTGAGATTTTCATAATTCGGCCCTCTCCCACGCATTACAAGCTTTAATAATTCATTTGAATAATCTTCAGCAGTTTGTGCTTTTAATTTTTCCTGTTGAGCCAAAATCTCACTTTGTCTTGCTTTTACAGCCAAGAAAATAAAAACAGCAGCCAAAACAACAAAAACACCCATAGCGATTTTCAAAAACATCGAGCGTTTGCTTCTGACTAAGTCATCGTACTTTTGCTTGGCCTCTTTTTGCTTTTCCTGCTTAAGGGATTCCTTACTTTTTACTATCCAATTACTCTCTTCTTCACTTTGTTTAAACTTGCCCAAATAAGGCTCTATATAGATCAGTTGCTTCTCGGTGAAAAATTCTCGTGCATCCTCTTTCACTCCTACCTGACTTTTAATCAGCCGCTTGATTTCAAGCAAAGCCGTTTCTTCCACACTTCTCTTTTCTGCGATGGGTTTGGCTAGAGAATCATGGGAAATCTCATACGTATCAGTATTTTCATTGTATCGGAGTAATCTGCTATTGGAAAACGCTTCTACCACCTCTTTTATCATTTGTTGATCTAAATCTGGTAGGCGGTCATACAATTCACCCTTTGTGATAGGGTCTTTTGTTCCTTCCAGTGTGGCAAAGGGAGAAAGAATTTTCCAAGTGAGCTCAGGATTTAGATTCGAGTATTTCCCTTTCAATTCTTTAGAAATATCAGCAACCTGCTCTTCTAGAAAATTGCTCAGTATATCTCCAATCTCTCCCATTTCATTCACTTTTCCCAAAGTAAACTCAGCTTGCGATTCACGCTTTTTATCACCAGTGATATTCAGATAAAGTTTGTCCAGAAATACCTGTAGAAATGGTAATTGAATGGTGAGTGATTTTTTATCTCCTTTGATCTTCTGAAAGATTCCTTCGGAAACTGAATCTTCCTCTCCTTCTTTTATTGAAATGTTTGATCCTTCAAAAGCGGTAGCTCCCAGAATAACCTGCTTCACTTTTTCAAGATTCATAGGCTCTACCCTCAGTTTTTTGCGAAGCAGTTGAGGAATTGCCTGTTCAAACTCAAATAAATATCCCAAATACTCTTCACGAATAGACAAAATCAATTTGACAGGCTGACCTGATTGAAGAATTCCTTTTACTGTTTCAATAAAAATCTGCTGCTCGGAAACTGAACCAAGAATAAAAAGCTCTTCAAATTGGTCAAATATCAAATAGATTGGTCTGAAAGATTTTTGATAGACTGCTTTAATTGATTTGCTAATAGGGGTTAATTCTTTGCCCACCTTATCGGTATCATCTTCCCAGTCACTTACCCATTTTGATTCATCAGAATCTGCCTCTACCTTCCCTCCGGCTTGCACCAATGTGGACTCTAGTGAATCATTGATATTACCGCCTCTGCGGATCATTAATGCCAGCCAATCGTGTGGCTGAAACTTACCAGCCAATCCACAATTGATCAAGCTAGTTTTCCCAGTACCCGAGGCTCCATATACAAGAACTATAGAGGACTGAAACACCATTTCGTACAAGGTGTTGATTTCCTCATCTCTTCCAAAAAACACACCTCAAGACCGTTGCAGGGAGAATGTATTTATAATCAACTGATTAACAGTATATTATATTAATTTTTCTGTGTTATTCTGACTGCTTCTTTGTATTTTAGGGTATGAAAAACGA
>NZ_JAXRUT010000025.1:0-87528 GCF_035156405.1 Algoriphagus aurantiacus
CGCTGTCGATATTAATGTCGGAGAAAAAGCAAATGTCGCTCCGATAGTGAATATCACCGCTCCGGGTGCAAACTCCCAGTTCATCCAGGGAGATAACCTTAACATCACTGCCAACGCTACGGATGCGGACGGAACAATTGCCAAAGTCGATTTCTATAATGGAAACACGCTTTTGGGAACTGACACTTCTTCTCCATACAGCTTTGACTGGGCTAATCTTCCTGTTGGAAGCTTCTCAATCACAGCTAAAGGAACTGACAACAAAGGAACAGCAACTGTTTCAGCTCCTATAGTAATTAATGTCATTGAAAAAGCTAATGTGGCTCCGAAAGTGAATATCACTGCTCCTAGCATAAATTCCCAATTCATCCAGGGAGATAACCTTAGCATCACTGCCAACGCTTCAGATGAGGACGGAACAATTGCCAAAGTCGATTTCTATAATGGAAACACGCTTTTGGGAACTGACATTACTTCACCGTACAGCTTTACCTGGGCAAATCTTCCAGTTGGAAGCTTCTCCCTGACTGCAAAGGCTACTGACAACAAAGGAACGACTACAGTTTCAACCGCTGTCGATATTAATGTCGGAGAAAAAGCAAATGTCGCTCCGATAGTGAATATCACCGCTCCGGGTGCAAACTCCCAGTTCATCCAGGGAGATAACCTTAGCATCACTGCCAACGCTTCAGATGAGGACGGAACAATTGCCAAAGTCGATTTCTATAATGGAAACACGCTTTTGGGAACTGACACTACTTCACCGTACAGCTTTACCTGGGCAAATCTTCCAGTTGGAAGCTTCTCCCTGACTGCAAAGGCAACTGACAACAAAGGAACAACAACCGTTTCGACTGAAGTCACTATTAATGTAAAGGAAGATGAGTCTACAGTCAATCCTATTGAAGTTGTTATACCAGAAATATTAATAGTTACTCCTATTACTAACCAAGAATTCGATGAGGGTGTAAGTATTGATCTAATGATCATGTTCCAAGGATCTGACGAATTCGTGAAAAATGTAGAATACTATAGTGGTGACCAACTCATAGGCTCTTCGAGCGTCAGCCCATTTAGTTTCACATGGCAAACTCCAGCTTCAACTCAACACACTATTACTGCAAAAGCAATTGGAGAAGACCCTAACAAATTTAAAATATCAGAATCTGTGTCTATTCTAGTGAAGAAAAAAACCCAGACAATCTTCCAAATTATAGATCCAATCAAGGATGCTGTATTCAATGGAGGGGAAAGTATCTCCATAAGGATACAAATTCCAGAGAACAGCAATCCTGTCAATCGAGTAGATTATTTCCGGGAAGATATAGTGATTGGAAGCTCAACTTCTGCACCTTATGATTTTACATGGACAAATGCTCCAAAAGGTGATCATAACTTGTCAGCTAAACTGATTTTTGCTGACGGAACCGAAAGCTTATCGAACACAGTTCCAATAAAAGTTTTGAAAAGGAATCAAGCGTCGGTAAAATTGTTATCTCCAAGCAATAAAAAAGAAATCCAATCAGGAGAAAACTTAGATCTTAATGTAGAATTACTGGAATTTGAAAACAAAGTTGAATTCGTAGAGTATATCCTAAATGGCGAAAAATTGGGAAGCTCTGAAATGCAGCCCTACAGTTACCAATGGAAGAATATTCCAGATGGAGACCACCAGTTAATTGCTAGAGCAGTTGATGCTAGAGGCTCATCTGTCTATTCTGCGCCAGTAATTTTAAAGGCTCGGAAAGACATCAACAACATTCAACTGGAATATGTAATCGGTCCAAACCCAACTACAGAAATCCTTAATGTAATCTTTACAAATTTAGATGGTGTCTATGATTTCGAATTTAGAGTGATATCCATGGATGGTAACGTACAGCGAACTTTCAAAGCAAGGCCTGAAGAATCAATGGTAACAATTGATGTTTCCGATTTGATAAATGGTGTTTATGTACTACAAGTATCTGGCAATGGAAATAACATTTCGAGTAAGAAGTTTATAATAAAAAAATAATGAACACCTCGAAATATGAGTAAGATTAATATAGGAAATTTTACTAGCTGCCTAGGTCAGGAAAACCTAAGCTAGCTCCACTGAACAGCAACATATAAGTTAACATACTGACGAATGAATTAAGAGCTTCCTTAAAAAAGGAAGCTCTTTCTATTATCTAAAAAAATGATTTCAAATCGGTAATGAATTGTTTTACAGCTTAAAAGAAAACATTACCTATTTAGTATGACTCAAAAAATCTCGATACGAAACAATAATCATTCTATTGGTCTTCCTACATCCACTTTTCCTTCTCATGCATATACATTCATTCTACTAATTTTGAAAACATAGCTTAGTTATCAGTTTTGGCATACTTTTGAATAGTTTATATGACGCCCTCTCCTACCAAGGCTTCCATCAATGACTATCATGGAAATCTTTGGAGCATTTACAACTTAGATAAAATGAACTAGCTTCTTAAATCAGTCCCAAAATTTTGACCTCCCATTCCTGCGGAAATTTACTGTCAAAAAGAGCACATAGTTAATTAACTACAGAAAGTCCAAATCCTAAAGTTTTAACCAATAAAATTTAGAATTAAAAAAAACTAAAATAAATGCTTTGATACGGAAAGCTAAAACCAGCTGATCCAATCAGAATAGTCATTCCGGAAATGTATTACCTTTCAAAAAAAAATAGCAAAAAGAGCCTTCCCATATGGCTAGTAAAAAGCCTCTATCAAAGAGGACATCTCTGAATTAAAAAGACCCAATATATGCTAGATTTAAATAGATTTGAAAAAAAAAATTGGTTTTTGAATTGATAAAACGATATTTTTTTACAAAAAAGTTTCAAAGTAAATTTGATTAATGGATATTAGCATGCATCAGAAAACCCTAAAAAATAAAATTATTCATATAAAATCAATTTATTTTCATATGCAAATAATTTATACATTTGTTAGAAAAGGAGAATAAATTTCAATTTCCACCAATTAATAATACCCATGGATAAGTTCATACTAAGAAACTTTAACTCAATAGTTTTCAAATTTAACAAAAAGAAAAAGATCCTGATTTTCCCAATCATGATCTTTGTAATAAGTTCGTGCCTTGAAAAACAAGAACTAGTGGTTACATGTGACCCTTGCACCAGCCCTATCTCATATGAGGGATATACTAAAATATTTGACGATGAATTCAACTCGGTCAATTTTGATGAAGAATGGGAGTTTGTTCAGGGAAACGGATGTCCAGATGCTTGTGGATGGGGTAATGGGGAACTTCAAAACTACAATGAAAACAACATTAAAATCCAGAACGGTAACCTTGTGATCACGGCCAAGGAAGAAATACAAGGACAATCTTCATATACATCTGGAAGGATTAGCACACTTGATACATTTTCATTTACATTTGGGAGAATTGATGTCAGAGCCAAATTACCTAAAGGCCAAGGATTATGGGCTGGAGTTTGGTTATTAGGGGATAACATTAAAGAAGTTAGCTGGCCAACTCCCGGCCACATTAGTCTGCTGGAGTTAAGAGGAGGAGATATGGAAGGCAGAGATAACACCTTAATAGGGAAAATTATATATGGAACCCCTAATCAGGTTGAGACCTTTAGTGATTTCACCTCTTTAAAAAGTGGTATTTTCCATGATCAATTCCATGTTTTTTCCATAATCTGGGAACCTACGAAAGTTCAATGGCTGCTTAATGATCAAGTTTATTTTGAAAAAACTATCGATTCTTCAATGAATGATACATTTACTAAACCATTCCATATAAATGTAAATTTGGCAGTAGGTGGACAATTCCCAGGCAACCCTGACAACAGCACTGTTTTTCCACAGGAAATGGTTGTTGATTACATAAGGGTTTTTCAAAAATAAATTAAAACTTAGCATCAATTTCAAATTTTTGATTAAACAGTACTAATTACATTATAAAATTCGGTATTTTTTTTTTTTAAAAATTATCGGATTTTATTTTATTTTTTGACGATCTTAAAGTAGATAAAATTTAGGAAAATTTAAAATCCAAATGATTAGGTAATGATTTTGGGAATTTGTACTTATAATTAATTCAGATAACCTAATACTTACAAATGGAAAAAACCAAATTTGATTATTTTTTTTCAGCATTTTTTCTGATAATAGCTGCAAAAACTACATTTTTGACCTATTATGATATTTTTTGGTTCATATTTTCTATTTCGTGCCTTTCATACGGCCTATACAAAAGAAGAATTTATGTATCAGATCTTTATGTTTTTGTTGGCTTCACTATTATATATATAGTCTATATTATTTTCAGAAATGTATTCTTTAATAAACTTGATATTAACTATCTATTAAGTGACATTTTTTTCCTTCTGAAGTATATACTTTTAGCTTTTATCTTTTGTATTGTTTTCAAAAGAAACGCTACAATTCTTATATCTGAAGTAATAATAAAATTTGCAAAAATATCATTGATCCTATATATATTTCAATTACTAGGGGGCGGGGAAGTATTGTTTCGGATAGGCATAATATTTCATAATATATTTCCATATCCAGGCAACAGCGAAACTTATTCCAACTTCTTAATATTCACATATGATAAGCTTCATTCTATAAGAAATTCTGGGTTTGTATGGGAACCAGGAGCTTTTGGTTGTTTTTTAACTATTGGATTATTGTTTCATTTTATGAAAAATAATTTCAAATTTGATAGAAACTCTAAAATTCTTGCTGTATCAATTTTAACTACAATTTCAACGACAGCATATTTAGCTTTTGGAGTTTTAATGTTCCTCTATTATCGTGTTAATGGAGGAATAATAAGTATCAAGATGATATTGGGATTTGCAGTTGGAATAGTGTTATTTTTCTCACTTCCATTTCTAGGGGATAAAATTATACAAACCTATCAGGACGACGTGAAGGCTCTGGATGATTATGAGATGATCATAAACGGATTGGATTATTTTACTGAAAATGAAGGAGAAGTTAAATTGAATAGATTTGCAAGTGGTGTTTTTTTATACAGAAATTTTGGACATCAATTAATATTTGGTGTTAGTAACGCATACATCAATGTCAAAAGTAGTGTATATGGTGTTGAAATTAGCAAATTTAACATCTCAAATGGAATAATAGATTTTATTGCCAAGTTTGGTATGATTGGATTGATATTTCTATTTTACCGAATTGGAAATTTTATTTACATTCATTATCAGAAATTAGAGTTCTCATTGTATATTATTTTCATAATCTTAGTCATGAATTTTGGAGAACCACTATTAATCTTACCAATCACTTTAATATTTCTATTTTTACCAAGATTTTCAGAAATTGAAGAGGAAGATGAAGAAGAAGATGAAAATGAGGAAGAAGAGACAAAACTAAGGAATGCAATTAATTTTTACAGTAAAAAATAGAAGCCTTTTTTGAAATTTTTATATTGATATTTATGCAAAAGGTATTAAAATTAGGAAAATTTTAATGGTGATTATCCCCTAGACAGATACTATTCAGAATGGCAACAAGGATTAACTCAAAGCCAACAGCTTTGGGGGAAGGTTGAGTTAGATAAAGAAGATGAGTTTAAATTCATTATTTTACCATATCAGAAGTTGTTCTCCTATCATTAACGAGGTGCTGTTTAGTAAGTGTTCTTAATTTTTAATGTAACTCAAAAATCCACGTCCTTTGGGCGTGGTCATGTTCTTGTGGGGCTTTGCGCGAAACGCATATGCGGTTGAGAAAAATTTGTGGTGCTTAGCAAAAATCGGGGTCAAAGCCACATCCTTTGGTTGTGGATAGTCCGATTTTAACAAATTTTTTACTTCCTCATGGAGAATTAAGTTCTTTTTGTACATATATCTTTAATAATGTGGGTGGGGGTTGAAAAATTCGATAAAAGTTAAAAATTTTCAAAAAGCACTCGGAAGCTAGATCATAAAAAAATAACATGAGATCCCGTAGTTATTAGAATAAATAAGTCATAAATTAAATTTCTGTGGTATCTACATAATTTTGAAGTTTGTTAATAAAGAATCTATTTTTAATCATCACAATTTATTTTGATTTATTATTTAAATGAAGTAATCTGCTCCGATTTTAATTTATCACAAAGTCTATTTGAAGGAATTGTTACATCATCATAAGTCAGAACTTTATCTTTCGGAACATTATTTTTTACCACACAACCTTCTGATAGTCCCATTGGCAGAAGGTTCTCTAACATAGCCTGATCATGATTTTCACAAAGGCCATAGGCCTTAAATCCGCCCACTCCATCTAATTCATCTCCAGGTTTCAAATCACATTTTGCCGTGGTGACCACATCTACAATGGATCCACCTAAAGGTACAATCACGGGATCATCGAAATCAATCAATCTTGCAATTGAACTTGCGATATCAAAAAACAGAAGATGATATGGTACATAAAAGCTATAGAGAGGTCCTGAACCCAACTTTCCATATTTCAGGTACTTTGTCGAATATGAATCTTTTGCAGCTGCATAAACAAAAACTCCTGGGGAAGGTTTTGCACCAACAATATATTCTACAATGCCTCCCCACTCTCTTAGTTGATCTACCTTAAATAAATGGGTTAAATTATCAACATGATCTGTAGATTCATAACCTAGCATCCCCCTTTTAGCTACCCGCATTCCGGTGGCATTAGCAATACAGGATTGCTCAAATGCTACTTTTGTACCATCAGCAAAATTTGTGGCCATTTCAGGTAACATACCCCATGAATCTGCAAAAGCTTTTTGGGTTGCGGGGGTTCGGTAATAATCCAGCATACCCTTTACATTTCCACAGACCAAAGGCTCAAACCCCATTCCCTTTACATACCTATAGAGATTCATTGTAACTCCAGGTTGATCGCCATCTCCAAGTGCATATTTAACACCGAATTGTTTTGCCTTATGATAAAGAATAGGGCCTAAAGTGGAATCCAGTTCTGCGTTAAATGATAAGACGTGTTTACCTTTTTCGAAAGCTTTGAGAATGGTATCTGCTCCAAATTCAATTGCTCCGGTGGATTCTACGACAACTTCCACATCGCCAAGACTCAAAAAAAGATCCATGTCTCCTGTGATCACAGATATTCCATTAGATATAGCATGATTAGCCTTTCCCAAATCGTCTGTGACTAGATAATTATGAATGTTTAATGCTTTATAAACATCAACTGCTCTTCCAGGAGTACGATTATAAGTGGCCGCTACAGTCATTCCAGGGGTGTAATGCATAATTTGATTAATCATACCTTTTGCCATCTCTCCCGACCCAATCATACCTACCTTTATCGGATTTTTATTTATTTCCCTATTTTTCAAGGCGGTATCTACTATTATCATTTTTCTATTTTTTTAATATTTATAATAATATTCAGATTATCTGAAATATTAGATAAGTAATTTTTTTTGGAAGTTCATTACAAACAAAATTAGCTTATTGGTTTTAAGCAATTTTCAAAAAATAATTTCTAAACCAAATGCTTCATTTTTGTTTCGTAAACACAATCGGTTAATCAGAAATTGAAACTTTATCTAAAACTGACCATTTGATTTTCCTATCAGATGCTATTCTTTCATAATCCGAAATTTGTTGCTTGGTAAAGGCAATTACATCTTCTGGTTTATTATAAAACATATAATACCAGTCACCAGTAAATTGAACCAACTCATCTAAATTGAGAGTCGGTTGCCATTTTAAATCAAACATTGCTTTATCGCAATTAAGCTTTAACAATCCAGCTTCAGAAAATTTAAATTCACCTGTCTCGAAAAAAGCTTCGTTTACATTTTCAAAGCCCCAACTTTTGCTCAATCTTCCAAGAAGTTCCATCACCGTAATACTATTCTCTGAGGGAGGACCAAAATTATACCTCTCTCCATTAAATTCTCCGCCATTCCACAACTCTGCAGCTACACTTAAATAGCCACTCAATGGTTCGAGAACATGTTGCCAGGGACGGATTGCACCTGGGTTTCTTAATTCTACCTTTTCAGATTGACTCCATGACCTCATGCAATCAGGCACAATCCTATCAGGTGCCCAATCTCCTCCTCCTATCACGTTTCCTGCTCTTACTGAGGCCATTTTAATATGAGGCAAGTGTTTAATAAAAGAATTATAATAAGAATTGATGACAATTTCTGCAGCCGCTTTGGAACCACTGTATATATCCTTGCCTCCAAGCATATCTGTTTCTTTATATCCCCAAACCCATTCAACATTTTCGTAGCACTTGTCTGAGGTAATAAAAATGGCTACACATTTATTCTCCAAACTCCGGATGGCTTCCAATACATTCCCTGTTCCTATAGCATTGGTTTGAAAGGTTTCTAAGGGATCTATATAGGACGAAGAGACGATGGCTTGTGCTGCCATGTGAAATATAAAGTCAGGGGCAATTCTTTTTATTTCAGACTTTAATGAGGATAAATCCTTAACATCCAACACTATGTGCTCCAGTTCCTTTTCAAGTTCTAATACTTCAAACAATGCAGGTTGTGTTGGAATGTCTTTTGATATTCCATACACTTTAGCGCCCAACTGGTTTAACCACAATGATAACCATGAGCCTTTAAAACCAGTATGGCCAGTAATTAGAACTCTTTTTCCGGAAAATACTTCTAACATCATATTTAATTGTGCCATAAAGATTTTTTTTATTACCTATAATCTTACCTAACTTAATGCTTTCTCAGTTATGAAAATTAAATCGATAATCGACGACCTAAACAATTTCAAATTGATCGAAAAACCTTTCTTTGGGAAGAAGCGGATAAAGACACGATATTTGAAATTTCAATATATGAATCGATTTTTATAAATTTTGTTTAAAATGGAGAATCATAATCTTTTAAACTAGGCATTTTTTGGTCTTTATCCGAAACTATATATTCCATTTCAGGCCAATCTATACCACAAGAATCCCATCTTATACCGCTATCACACTCTTGGCTGTAAACGGTAGTAGTACGATTGAGGAATATACTGCTTTCTTCTAACGCTACAAATCCATGTGCCATTCCAGATGGAATATATAAAAGAGCAGGACTCCGAGAATCTAGTACAAGGCTATAATATTGACCGAATGTGGGGGAAGATTTTCTTATGTCTACTACCACATCGAAAATACTCCCATACAAGCAAGAAACGCATTTGGCATGATCATCTGGAGGAATTTGAAAATGTAAACCTCTTACAACACCCTTAGAGGAAACTGAATAATATTCTTCAGGAAAATTGACTGGCATGCCTAAAGCTTCAAATGTAGGCTTGTGAAATATTTTTGTCAGAGCTCCTCTTGAATCTGTAAAAGTCTTTGGTTTTAGTACAAAGCAGCCTTTTAGATTTGTTTCAAATACCTCCATTATAGTGTATATCTAAAATCAAACACTTTCTTTTTTTGCAGTTGTTCCTTCTTTTCTTTGAATTCATTCCAACCAGTTAACAAGACCATGCAATCCACTTTATCATATAGTTGATCCAAAGTAGCTAAATAGGTGATTGGCAAATCGGGATAGTGATTTTTAAATTCTTCATTGGAAATTGGATCGTATGCAAAAATGTTGCTATACCCTTTTTCCAATAACTGTTTAATAATTTCTTTTGGTGGCGTGATCCTGACATCATCTGAATTTGGCTTGAAGGACAAGCCTAAGATCCCCAAATTTGTGTTTGGGCTAACCTCAGCAATAATCTGCTCCACCAAAAATGGTTTAATTTCTTTGTTGACGTGAAGATTGGCTTTTAGCATTGCCGGTGAATATCCGTTTTTTTCTGCTACACTTACTAGGGCCGCCGTATCCTTTGGAAGACAATATCCACCATATCCACAACCAGGATAAACGTAACTTCTTATGCCTGCAGGATTACCAAACCATCGCTTGTCTTCATGCAAAATCTGAAATGCTTTTTTAATTTCAATATCCCCAATTGCACCTGCGATCATTGACATTTCATTTGCATAACTGATCATGGTTGAAAGCATTGTATTGGATAGATATTTGATGAATTCTGCCGTATTGTAATTTACATAATGAATGGGTGCACCGAAGGGCTGATAGACTTTATCGAGTATTTCTTTCGACTGTTCATCTTCTACTCCAATCACAACCCGGTCCGGACTGATAAAATCTTCCCAACAATATCCTTCTCTCAAAAATTCTGGATTTGATGCAAATCCTACTTTGCGACTTGGATTTTCTGCAAGTTTCTGATTGACAAAGGGAATTACTTCTTTAGATAAAGTCGATGGCGGGACGGTACTCTTTGTAATCAATACTTGAAATTTTTCTGTCGGGACATTCAATATTTGCTCAATCCCATTGAGTAGATAGGTTAAATCTGCGCTTCCATTTGCCTTTTCAGGTGTTCCAACACACAAAAAAATTGCGTCACTATTTTTTATTGCATCTTCAAAAGGCACATCGAGCAGAAAAGAACTGCCTAAAGTTTCGATTAAAATATCTTTGAGATGTGGTTCAAAAAAAGGAACATGATGCTTTTTCAAACTAGCTAACCTCGATTCATTGATATCAAAACCGTAAGTTTTAAAACCTTTTTTGGCAAGACCAAGACTGGTAGTCAAACCAACAAATCCAAGTCCGAGTACAGTTATATTCATAATTTACCTTCATTAATTTTTAAGAATGTTAAAAAGCGTTTCACACCATCCTGGACAAGAATCTCAGGACTATAATTCAATATCTCTTTGGCTTTTCTAATATCAGGACATCTTCTATTTGGATTGTCAGTCAAATATTCACTATCATCCGAAGTTTGAAAAATTGCCTCTCCCTGATAATCATAAACTTCCTTTGCATTAGTAATAAAAAGTTCAGCAAATTCACGAACGGAAATTTCCGGTTTTTCTACTCCAATATTAAAAACATCTAATTTGCCATGGCATAAGACTTTTAAATATCCGGTGATTGCATCAGAGATATAGCAGAATGTCCGGGTGGGTTTTCCATCAGAAAACATAACTAAATTTCTACCTTCATGGATACATTTCGCAAAATCCGCAGGAAGTCTTTTGTCATGAATATTCATACCAGGACCATAGTTGTTAAAAGGTCTCGCTATGGAAATTGGCATATTGAATTTTTCATTGAAAACATAACAAAGCGTTTCGCCAAATCTCTTTGCCTCATCATAACAAGCCCTTGGTCCCATCGTGGCAACATTACCCCGATAGGTTTCGGAAGTTGGAATAAATTCAGGAAACGGATCACCATAAATTTCACTACTGGAAAAAAACAAAAAACCCTTGATTTTTTTAGGGACATAAAAGTCCAATAAACGTCTGAGACCAGTAATATTTGCATCGATAGTTTCAAGTGGATAAATCCTGTAGAAAGTAGGAGATGCAATAGAAGCACCATGGATAATCAAATCCGCATCTGCTAATTCAGGTATCGAAGCGGGGTCATCTGAGATGATGTTAAAAGTGTGTAGGTCTACCTTTGGATTATTTTCTGATAACCTAACCAACCAATCTTTGGATCCAGTGAGAAAATTATCCAGACCTATGATTTTTTTGATTCCAAGTTTCTCAGAATAAGAATTCAAGAAATGCATAAAATAATATCCCAAAAACCCAGCACACCCGGTAATTAAAACTGTCGAACCCTGAAATTTCTCCTTTTCAGCTTCAGAAAGCTTATTAAAAATGTATTCTAAATCTTCTACTAAAATTGGATTCGATTCGATTTTTGTTGCCATACAATTGATTTAGTTTAAATATTTGAGTAATTATTTTCAAAAATAGGTTTCCGTTAAGGAAAAAGCCTCGAATAATCTTCTTGAAGAATTCATTCACAAAAACAGGGCTTAATCACAATTAATTTTAAAAAAAATCGCATAGACTAATCCAATAAAAGGTAAAAGTGTCGTTTCGCATTCCTAATGAACGAATTTAAAATTTATTTTTTCAAATCAGCAAGAAACTGCATTATTAATCTACAGAGGGTCCCAAATAAAATTCTCTTAATCGAAAAGGTCAGAATTTCTGAAACTCCTGTACCTTATCCTTAAAATTACACAAAATATATCAATGGGATTTTACCAAAGATTTGCGAAGGAATTTCCGATTTTTATTAATTGTGTATTTCCACTTTTCTGTTTGTAGCATTCAAGAGACCCTAACAGATGGAAAACTCAAGAATTGAGGTACTTCGGTCACCCGTCTCCCGTCCTGAGCGAAGTCGTAGCATCGGTCTACAGTCCACCTAGGATCATTATAAGTTTTTTTTTACAAGCGGAGTTGGGTTGGTGTCATGAATAGATTTTAATAATCTTACGGCCACAATCTTTTTTTGAAAAATTTAATCGAATAAAATAAATATTTCCCCAAAACCTTTACTTTTAGTGTTAATATATGGAATTCTCTCTGTAACCAAATTAAATAAAGACAGGCTATGTCAAAGCCATGGATCTTGGGCAACGACGGCTGAGTCTACGGTTCTGGAAAGATATTACAAATGGTAAATTGACTAAGATCTGTAGATATTTCAAGATGAAGAAAATTGAAAACCTGAAAGCCCAAGCCGCGGAAAAACTTAACAAAGGGCTGATTAATAAGAATGCCGTGGCCCAGACCGATGAAAGTACCACCTATGATAACTTCACCGATTTCATAGGTGTCAATGTTAAGGAAAATTCAATCTAAAATGGGTTATACGGCAATAAACAATTTAAAGAGGGATGTGAAAATATAGAAGGGAATCAGTAAGTTTTTTCATAACTGCCTAGATGATTGCTATTAAAAGCTAAACAAAAGATATTTTGGTGATAAATTGTTTCAAAGGCTAGATATTGAGTCAATCAACCTTTTGCAGGATTGCGTATAATCATATATTTACAAAAATATTCATAATCATGAACGTAGATGTTGTCTTTAAATTTAATTGGAATATAAATCCCACGAGCCCTCAGCCGCGTGGGAGGGAATCAATTCAAAAAAACTTTAAACCTCTGTTTCTAATGAGTACATGTAGCATTCCGAACAGACTTATTTATTTAATTTCATTAAATTCAAACTAATTTTTATTTTAAATTTTTAAATCATGAAAAAAATAGGAGTTCTAATTAGCTTTTATAAAAGCAAATTAAGTGCAAATGAAATTTTATCCTTAAAGAGATGTGTTAGTATTTTGGGCAAACATGATTTAATTCTTTTTGGACCGAATAATATTGACCTAAGCCTTTATTTGGAGCATGCTGTTGGGGCCAAAACCCATTTAGTACCGGGTGAACTTTTGAAAGGAGCGGATAATTATAGTAAGTATCTTCTTTCGGAAGATTTTTACAACTTTTATAAAGACTATGACCACATTCTTCTTTATCAATTGGATTGTTATGTTTTTAGAGATGATCTAAGGCATTGGGTCTCAAAAAATTATGATTTCATAGGCTCTCCATTTTTTGAAGACTTTGAAAGAACAACAACAAATAAGTTAAGTGGTGTTGGAAATGGTGGATTTTCTTTAAGAGCTCCAAATAAAATATTGGAAGTGTTGGAAAATTGGGAGAAAAAAATAACCTATGAGAGTATAATCAAAAATAAAGAGGTATTTCTAAAAGGGGATAAAATTCGATTGATTTCACAAAAGTTTTTGAGTTCATTAACCGGATATAAATTTCATATTCCTTACAATAAACTGTTAAAAGTCCCTAAGGATGATCTCATGATTGGATTATTCTTTTCGAAAGAATTGAACTTAATAAGAACCCCTTCCCCCATTGAAGCTTCAAAATTTGCAATGGAGACAAATTGTAGTTATTTATATGAACTAAATGGAAAGGTTTTACCTTTTGGCTGTCACGCATGGGAGAAATATGAGCCAATTTTTTGGAAAAATTTTATTTTAAATGAAAGTGAAGATAATTTAAATATTGTCTGATATGGTTATCCGCTATTTTGCAAGTAGGGTTGAATTGACGCAATAAATAGTCTATCAAAGAACCTTTCTCTAAAGTTTTTTGTGCTCAGATTATAACAAAACTCATAGAGGCACTTCTGAAGCTTTACTTCCAAGACCATTCTAAATGTTCTCAGATCACTTTTGAAGTTTATTGCGATGTGAGTGTGCCTAAAAATCCACTTTAAAAAACATTTTTATAAAAAATGACTGAGGTGACCATTTAAATTCATATAATATCCTATCTCAAATCAAGGAAATGAACATTTTTAAAGGACTAGGCATCATAGAGTTTAATCAACGCTTCAAAACTGAAGAACATTTTAAAAAATACCTCAGTGAATTGTAGTGGAATCAGGGATTTGTATGCAGGAAGTGCGTGAGGCCATGAAATCCAGCGAATCTCAACCCCTCACCGGAACGGTGCATGTAGGCGAGTTTGTTGTCGGAGGCAAGGAAACAAGACACGTAGTCAGAGGGTACGGGGGAAAGAAGAAAAAGGTTGTCTGTGCAGTTGAATTGACTGATTCAGGGAAAGTTAAGCGGTTTTATGCCTTGCAGATCAAGGATTTTTCAGCCAAATAGCACCCCCATCTTCTAAAGGCATGTCTCCAAAGATGCTCTAATCACAACGTACGAATGGAAAGGTTATCGTCCAATTAGAGAAGGGTATTCTATCACCCAAATCCCCAGTAAATTTGGGTTTAATTTCATCGCCTTACACAACCTGATCCATCAAGTCAAATCCTGGATCAGAACAACCTACTCATGGGTAAGTAAAAAACATATTGAGCGCTACTTAAATGAATATTCTTATCGAATAAATAGATCTCAGTCAAAGCAAACTATTTTCCATATTTTGATAAAAAGGATGGTTTCAGCAGACAAACTAGTTATTTCCTCGATTGTATGATACTAAATGGTCACCTCTAAAAAATGATTATCCGCAATTCTGCCAGTAGTTTGAAATAAACCAAATAAGGCTTCGACTTAGCTCAGCCACCCGGTTCTGATTTTTTAGATGGAAGAGGGGGGAATGCGGCGGCGCCGCATTCCCCCCCTCTTCCTATTTTCAATCTTAATCGGTCAATCGAGCTACTGTTGCTGAGCCTATCGAACCATGTCTAACTGACTCGAGATCAAATAGAATTAAATTTGGCTAATGGCAAGAAAGCGGACATATATTTTATAAAATCATAATTGTGAATGGTATCCACCATACAGTTACTTTAATCAGTGGCATAATGGATTAACTTTAAGTCCAAAATCGTGGGCCATGACCTCATACAATCCAAAACAATCCTATCCGCTTCCCAAACTCCATCTCCTATTTCAAAACCTGATCTCAGAGGACATTTTGATATTGGCAGTTTCTTGAAAAAGGAATCGTAGTACGAATAGAATACAATTTCATCAGCTGCCTTAAAGTCACTGTAGTTGTCCTTGCCTCAAAGCATGTCTGTCTTTTTATAGTTCAGACCGTCCTAATAGTATTTTTCTGAGGTAATGAAAGTGACGACACATTTTTGGTCCAAACCTCGTAATGATTTAACTATATCAGAACTACCTATGGCGTTAGTAGTAATGATTTAAATAGGGTGCAAATAAGACAAGGACACTATAGGTGGGCTGTCATGTGAAATAAAGTCAGGAGAAATTCTTTTAACTTCTGATTTAATCGAAGAAAGGTCCCTGATATCCATTAGGATGTGTTCCATCTCCTTTTCTAGTTCTAATGCTCCAAACAAAGAGGGTTGAGTAGGAATATCTTTGGATATCCCATAGAGTATGGCTCCCTTCTGTTTTAGCCATAATGACAACCATGAACCTTTGAAACCTGTATGACCGGTAATAAGGACTTTCTTACCTGAGAGAATACTTCTAACATCTGATGAGCTTGTGGCATTACTTAAAAATATGAAATTGATTACCAAATTTTCCAAGGAGCTTTCCCTGCATCCCAAAGCTCTTCGAGAAGATGCTTATCCCGAAGTGTATCCATAGGCTGCCAAAATCCAGTATGCCTGTAGGCAGACAGCTGATTGCTTTTAGCCAATTCCTCTAAAGGTTCTTTTTCCCAAACTGTATTATCATCTGAAATGAAATCCAATGCAGAGGGCTCTACAATAAAAAACCCACCATTTATCCAAGCATTAGTCCTACCGTCTCCAGTAGGTTTTTCTCTAAAGCTTTCAATTTTGGAATCCTCATTATCTAGCGTAAAAGCACCAAATCGACCGGGCTGACGAACTGCAGTCAGTGTGACGGTTGCATTTTGGGATTTATGAAAAGCAATGGATGCATTGATATCTATATCACATACGCCATCACCATAGGTTAGACAAAATGCTTCATCTTTTATATGTTCTGCAACACGCTTAATTCTTCCCCCGGTCATTACATTTTCACCTGTATCCACCAAAGTTACTTTCCATGGCTCGGATTTCTTCCTGTGGACTTCCATAGAATTATTAGCCATATCAAAAGTTACATCTGCCATGTGTAAAAAGTAATTGGCAAAATACTCTTTTATCATGTATCCCTTGTAGCCGCAACAAATGACAAAATCATTGATCCCATGAGAAGAATAGATTTTCATAATATGCCAGAGAATCGGTTTACCACCAATTTCCACCATTGGCTTAGGCCTTACACCGCTTTCTTCACTAATTCGGGTGCCAAAGCCTCCCGCTAAAATCACTGCTTTCATCTGAATAAATTTAAAAATTAGTTATAAGAATGTATGAATTATATAATACAAAATAATGTATTCAAAAACACCTGCGAATCAAAGTTAAATAAAAATATTCGAGTCAAAAATTAAATCGATAATTTTAAAATAGGAATATTCGGTAACTAGGGAATCAAGTTAAATTTAAGCGAAATATGGATTTTATGCATGCTTTTGAGCATAAGGTAATCTGAAGCTACAAATTGCTCCATGATCCTCACTTTAGCCTACTTCTTCCCTATTTTGAGGATTGGGATTCTAAAATGTGTTAGAATTAGGAGTTACATTTACTAGGTTTAGAAATGAATCCGACTTTCCTTATTGATGTAATCAGGGTCCTTGCTCAATTATAACTTCTTGCCTCTCAACTTTGAATTTATCATAAATCAAAGGGAACAGCGTCTTAACCCAAAATTTAAGAAACATTGAAGGGACTTCCCTAGGAAAATGGGTTTTAAGAAAAAACATGTATTCTTTATATTGCAAGCCTTTTGGGCTATACAAAAATTCAATCCTTTCTGAAAGTTTAGAATCCATAGATTTCCAATTCCTTACCTGATCATAATTGCAATTGCCCAACACACCTGGTGCAACCCAAACATCGAATCCAGCTTTTTTGGCCATCAAGGTATAATCAAAATCAGCTATTCCATGAATATATTTCTCATTAAGAATACCAATAGAGCTAGTGATTTCGCTAGGAACAAGCATAATATTAGCACATCCAAAATCACAATCCAGCTCATGAGACACACTATTAACAAGAATGTGTTTGAGTTTATGCGGAGAGTAAAGCTTAAACCCGCCATACGTAAATTTACCATCTGTAAAATCAGTGGTTGTTCCGATGGTAATATTTGAAATTTGATTGGCAAGTTTCATTTTCTGATTACTCTTGATCAATTTCTCTAACGTGTCACTAAAAATCTGAGTATCATCGTTTAAAAGTAAAAAGAAATCAAAGTCCACACCAGTAGCAAGAGCAGCCCTCCATGAATTCCGCATTCCCCCAGCCCAAAAAAGGGTTCCATTACCATACAAAACACTTACTTCAAGAAACCTTTCTTGCACGGCTATGCCTGTACCATCTTTGGAATTATCATCCGTCAAAAAAACTTGCATCTCATAATTTTCTAAAGAAGATTGGGAGTACAAATTCTCCAAACATTTTAAAGTTTTCTCCTTCCTATTAAAACAAGTCAGTAAAACTGCAATTTTCATTATCAATAATTATAAAGGATCAAAATAAATTTGTAAAAACTAATTTCACTTATCCCAAAATCCAATAGCCTTTTTATTAACTATTTTTTGAACCTGAATGTACGTAATCAGTCCGAGGAAGGTGAATACAATAATATTAGAATAAATTACTCCAGGCAGTCCATATATCCCACCTAAATATATTGATAGCGGAACATTAATTGATGCTGCTAAAACAATAGACACCACCTGAAGGTAAAGTTTTCCGACTCCATAAATAAAGGTTACATGAATATTGTACCAGAAATATGCAATGAAATAAATCCCCAATGTCCAAGTGACAGAGAATGGAACTAACAAAGAATCGCCAAGCCATAAGTTAAATACAAATGGAGATACAACCACACAGATTACATTAAGCACAAAAAACAATAAAAATATTCTCCGAAGGTTTTTTAAACTTTTTTCCATCCATACATAATCCTTTAATTCATATGCATCTGCAAACGCACTCCAGTAGGGATTCAAGATAACGGTAATTATCATGAATAAAGCAGTGAAATATTTATAAACGACGTTAAAAACTGAAACTTCTTCCAAGCCTAGAACTTTTGCAATGATAATATTGCTAGTTTGGTATAGCATCAAACTTCCTAACTGCACTATAAAAAATAACCAACCAACACTAAATAAGCCTTTCGACTTTTTAAAATCAATTCTCTTGAGATCAGGTTTAAAAACTGAAAGATCATGTGTGAAATAATAAATAGTATAAATAGCAAGAGAAACTACCGGAGAAAATGCTAATACAAGAACCAAATAAATCAAACTCTCTTCCGTGAAATAGGTTAAAAAAAGAACTCCCATTAATGAGATGACCAATGCTATGGTCTGTATTATATTTGATTTATAGGCAAGATGAACAGCTGTTAGTAAAACAGATATAATTTGGAGAACGAACTGGGCACAAAAGCAAACTAAAACAATTACCACTATTAAATTCACCGTACTTGTCAATTCAAGTGGCGTGTTGAAAAATTCAGTCCAGTCAACAAAAGTGTGGACGATCAAAAAGAACACAAAAAATACAGCAGCTATAAGTGCTAAAACGGCATAAGTCGTACTTACATAGATTTTTCCATCTACATATCGTTTCTGAGCATATTCGGCAGTAATTTTATTACGTAAACCATTTCCCATTCCAAAATCAAACTGGTTCATCCAGCCTACTACGGAACTAATAGTCAACCAAATACCATAATTAACAGCTCCTACATAATTTATAGAGAGTGGTATTAAAATCAATGAAATCAATATACCGACTCCCTTAATCCCTATGGAATTAATAATATTTTTGATTACCAATGAAGACCTGTCTCCATCTTTGAAAGCTGCTGAAAGCCTATTTGAAGCTACTCCTAGACTTGGGATATTAGAGAAAAAATTCAAAATTCGTTTGATCATTAAAAATTACTTACTACTATATGCACTATGCTCTAACTGAAACTACATCCTTGTCTTTCCCGGAGTAATATCCATAACCGAATTTACTTCCAAAGTATTTATTAGAATCATTCAATACCACAAAATTTTGTTTAAAAATTTTCTTGTCAATGATTTCAGCCAATGATTCTAAATTATCGATTCTAGTATAATTCATCCTAACTACAAACACCATTAAATCAGCAATCTTGCTTAAGGAATACGCATCTGCCACCAATCCTATTGGGGAAGTATCAATAATTATATGATCATACGATTTTTTTAAACTATCAATAAGTTTTACTATTTTTTCTGTACTAATAATTTCAGAAGCATTTTCTATTGATTTATTTGAACCAATTATATCCATATTATCATTAACTCCAGAAGGTGATATAATTTCTCTGACATCTTTGATGTCCTGATTTAAATAATCAAAAAGAGAAAGTTTGGTTTTAATATTTAAAGATTTAAAAATACTAGGTCTTCTAAGGTCAAAATCAACTACTACCACTTTTTTGTCTACGATACTAAGAGTAGTAGCTAAATTAAGACAGAAAAATGTTTTACCTTCTCCAGACATTGAGGATGATACCATTATTACCTTGTTATCATCACCTGTTTGGAACTTCAAATTACTTCGGATCATCCTAAGTTGCTCCGCAGCAGGGGATATACTTTTGGGACTAATCGCAATTACTCCTTTTTGCTCATTTTTTGCAATTTCACCTAAAATCTGAGCATTTAAAGTTTTTTCAATTACCCTTTTTGAGGTCACCTTGGAAGTAAAAAAATATTTTGCAAAAATCAGACCGAGTGGCAAGCATAATCCAAGTCCAAAAGCTGCTGCCATAATCATCAGTTTATTGGGCTTTACAGGCTTTAAACTTGCAATTGGTGGATCTACCATTTGTGCACTGCTAACACCTGTAATTTCCAACGCAAGAACAGCTTCATCCCGCTTGCGGAGTAAATACTGATATTGCTCTTGTTTAAGACCGGTATTCCTGTTTATCTCAACCAATTCTCTTTCTATGCCAGGTATGCTTTGCGCCTTATAGCTGCTCTCATTTAAAGCCGCCTCGTAATTTCGCTTATTAATTAGAAGATTTGATTTGATACTGCTTATGTTAGCCAAAATATTTGACTTTATATTCACTATCTGATCATTAAGGCTCAACAACTGGGGATTACTTGGTTGAACAATTCTTATAATTCTTTGTCTTTCTCGCTGTAGTTCATTGTATTTAGTAAGTAAACCAGATAGAGAAGGATCAAGGTCAGCCAACCCACCAGGGATTAGGTCATAATTCCCGCTCTGATTATTCATATTAAACTCGATTGATTCGAGAATATCTATTTTGCCACTAACTTCTGCCACTTGCTTCCTAGTCTCAGCCGTGCTTTCAAGGTAAATTTTTGAATTCATGCTGATATCGGTGATATTATTGCGGGTTTTAAAATCTTCACCAGATTTTTCAAATTCTTCTAAATCCTCCTTTACAATCCCCAATCTTTCATTTATGAAATTTATTGTTTTAAGGGCCGTTTCATTTTTCTGATTAATTATTCTTTGATTATATCCATCTATTACTGAAGACATAATTTGCTTACCCATTTCAGGAGATGAATCAAGCATCCTTATGTAAAGAGTACTAGATTTGATTGAAGGGTTTTCAAATTCAAAAACTTTGGAATAATTTTCAGCAGCTACTTGAGGATTCACTAATTCTACTATAACATTATCTATTTCAGGTGCAAAATCATTACTTGCAGGTCTCTTCTGGATTGATATCTCACCAAAAGACATTTTTATTTTTTGGTCAAATTCAAATTCCTTTTTCTGATCTTCATCAAGTATCAAAACAAATTTAGTTTCTGAGACTGGTTGAATTTCAAATGTTTCGGATGCTGATAAAAAGCTTTTACTAAAAGAGTCTACTGTAATATCTATTGGAGATTCAAATGGATCGATTTTCTTTTTAAAAAATTCATCGTCAACATAATAATTAATAAATCCTTTATTTTTAATAATTGCTTCCATCAATAAAGATTTAGACTTAAGCTTTTCAAGCTCATTTTCTACTGTTATAGTAGACTTCATATTCTCTAAATCACTTATGATGGCATTCTCCGTGACATTATTATTTCTTTCCCCTTCTTTAATAATTATGGTACTTGATATCAAATACTCAGGGGTAAGTGTCTTGACATAAATATAAGCACCCCCGCAGAAAAGGAGGATGAAAATTGGGAAGAGATACCAACTTTTTAAAATTGTTCTTAGAACAAGTTTGATATTAATCGGCTCCTCGTTGGAGTTGACTTCTTTATTAATTTTTCTCATAATATTTTAACAGAATATCCATCAGAGATCAATTAGTATTACCGAAAATAGCTTGCCAACTAAATAAGATTGGCACTAGCAAAGAAATTGCTAATGATAGAAAAACCATACTTCTTTCATTTGTACTGACCTTTACGGATTTCATCTTGTCAGGCTGAACATATATAATATCATTTTGTTTTAGGATATAATAAGGTGATGACAAAAGATCTTTATCGTTAAGATCTAAGGTAGTTACTGACCTTACCCCGTCTGATTCTCTAATCAGACGAACATCTTCACGAAGACCAAACTCTGTCATATCACCCGCTAATCCCAGTGCTTCGAAAATATTTAAATTCTCCGACGGCACATAAAATGTAGATGGATTTTTAACTTCTCCAATAACAGTGATTCTAAAATTAGCAAATTGAATCGTGACTACAGGATCTACGATATACTCCTCAATTCCCTTCTCGATTATTTCTGTTGCCTGTGATTTAGTAAGCCCTTCTAATTTCAATTTCCCAACTACTGGAATATTGACCTCCCCTGTTTCATCTACTAAAAATCCCTCAGCATTGATGCTATTAATGACACTTTTATTGAAATCAAGGTCAGTGGAAGGATCATTGAACATTGCATTCATTTCTGGTTGCAGACTACTCAAGCTGATCCTCAATAAGTCCCCAGACTGGATTTTCACTTGTCTATCTGGTTCTATTACGGTTTGATACTTTTCATCAAAATCCAAATTACTCATGTAGGTGAGGTTCCGGTTGGAGCAGGAGGAGAAAATAATTGACAGGAAAAGAAAAAACAAAAGCTGATTTCCCGACGAATTGCGATTACTAATCATTTTATTTTATTAATTAAATTTTCAAATCTTTAAATAGTCCCTATTCTATAACACTTATCTCCTTTAGTTCAACTTCTATAAAACCTGAAAATAAGCCAAAAAACATGTAAATTATTTTGTTATATTTTTAAGTATCAAAATTATCTCTTGAATTTCATTAAATCAAAAGAATCTAAGTTATACCTTCTTAAACCCACAATTAGGGAGACCTTTCCCCTAAAAACTGACCAAATATCTCTTTTTATGATGACAAGCCCAAGAAATCTTTATCCAGAACTTTCCTCTACATCAATTAGGCCACTTTTCAATAACTTCAAACCCAACACATCTGAATTCAACAACTAAACCTTTATCTCAACAAGTATCTCGTGGGCATTTGAAAGTTTAGGTATTGAATTCCATACTCATTACGAATTCTTTCAAATAATTGCTTCCTTTGAAAGGGAAACAATTAACAAAGTAATGATATTCATGTGGTTGAATTACACTAACATAGGAACAAAAAGTTGACCAAGTAGGCATTAATCGTCGCAGGAGATCATTTTTTGGTCACATTCAAGTACCCGAATGCAAATAATAAATATTTATAGTTGAATACGAATGGATTCAACTATAAATTCTGACTTTTTATTTTTGGTGGGATTAAATTCATTGTTAACTCAACCCCATCTATTAACTTAATCAATATCCAAATTTTTGAAAAAGATCTGGATTGGCTTTAAATGGATAATTCAACAATAGAGAAAACACCATATTTAACTCTTAATACCCTCAAAACAGCTTAATAAAAAGCGCATCCTGATAACGCCCAATTCTCGAAATCCCTATGAAGCAACGGAACCTATTTTTACTCGGATTCATACTAATCAAATTCGTGCTTCAATACCTTCTTATAGACCCAAGTTACGATCTACATAGGGATGAATACCTCCACCTTGACCAGGCACATCATTTGGCTTGGGGGTATATCTCGGTACCGCCTGTTACTTCTTGGTTTTCCCATCTGATTTACCAGATTGGCAATTCTGAATTTTGGGTCAAGTTCTTTCCTTCACTATTTGGAGCTCTGACCATTACTCTGGTTTGGAAAGCGATAGAAAGACTAGGGGGTGATTTATATGCACAATCCTTGGCTGCCATCTGCCTGATATTTTCGGCTCTAGCTCGGCTAAATATCCTTTTCCAACCAAATTCATTTGATATATTGGCTTGGACATTTGTGTACTATTCCTTACTCTGCTATATCCAATCTGGTAGAAAAAAATGGTTGTACTGGTTAGGTGTTGGGTTGGGTTTCGGCATTTTAAATAAATACAATATCGCATTTCAAGTCCTTGGACTTTTGCCTGCTTTGCTACTGACTTCAGAGCGGAAGATTTTCAAAAACCCACATTTCTATACCGCATTTGGATTAGCTTTTTTGATTGCCTTACCAAATCTGATTTGGCAGTGGCAAAATGATTTTCCAGTCATCTGGCACATGCGGATGCTGAGCCAGTATCAATTAGTGAATGTGAATCGCTTCGATTTCCTTACCGATCAATTATTCTTCTTTTTCGGATCCAGTTTCATACTGTTTCTGGCAGTGATTTCTTATTTCGTACACCCACCTTTTCACAAATACCGGATTTTCTTTTGGACTGCTATTTTCACGTTGGCTATCTTTACTTATTTCAAAGCCAAGAGCTATTATGCAATAGGCCTCTACCCTATTCACTTTGTATTTGGAGCAATATATCTTTCACATTTGCTTTCCAAAAGTTGGGGCAAGTATGTCAAAATAGCTGCGATGATTATTCCAATAGGATTATTTATCCTCGCTGCCCCGATGACATTTCCGATTGGAGATCCGAAATACCTCAAAGAAGTCCAAAGTCGTCACCCTGATTTGATGGAAAACCGCTGGGAAGATGGGGAAGTCCATGATTTGCCACAGGATTTTGCGGATATGCTTGGCTGGAAAGAGTTAGCGGCGAAAGTTGATCTGGCTTATTCCAAAGCTCCTACCAGCGAATATACAGTGATCATCTGCGACAACTACGGTCAAGCCGGAGCGATCAATTTTTACACCAAAACCAAGGGCTTGCAAGCTGTCACTTTGAATGCAGACTATATCAATTGGATAGACCTAAGTCGGGAAATCAAAAATGTGATTCTGGTGCGCGAAGCCGTGGATGGGATTAGTGAACGGGAAATCTCATTTTTCGAAAAATCAGAAGAAATAGGAACAATCACCGATCCCAACGCAAGGGAATATGGGACAATCATACATTTACTTGTAGGCACTAAAACTGATATCAATTCGATTCTGAAAAAAGAAATTGAAGAGAAAAGGGCAGAGTTGAGGGAGTAAAAAATTTACACAATAAGATTTCTGTGGTTTGTATCAAAAACCAGGTTAAAGGAATTAATATTTAATATCACCAGTTTTCCCTATTCTGTTTTGTTCCTTTGCCATCAGAAGAACCCACCGCCCTAAGATCTTCTTTGATTCTCAATTTTCAGATTAAATCCCCTTTATGTATACGTTCAAACAAATAGAAGCTGCAATTCTGTCAGCCTCTAATATTCTCATTACCGCTCACAAATCTGCAGATGGTGACTCAGTTGGCTCTTCATTGGGTCTATTGAATTTTATAGAAAAGCTTGGGAAAAAAGCGCTCATTTGCCATCCTGATAAATCCCCCGATTTTTTGGACTTCCTGGACCTGTCTCCCATCATCGTGATGGATGAGGAGCCGGAGAAAGTAACAAAAGCTTTTCTAGAGACAGATTTGATCTTTTGTCTTGACTATAATTCTACTGATCGTGTAGGCAAAGAAATGCAGTACTTGCTGGAGGCGGCAACCTGCCCCAAAATCATGATCGACCATCATCTTGACCCGCAGGATTTCACATCAGTCACAATCTCTGAAACCTCATCATCCTCCACGGCTGAGTTGATTGTGGAATTGATAGAGCAATCTGGAAACGGTGCATTACTCGATGAAAAAATTGGAACCCCCCTATACCTAGGAATTCTCACTGATACGGGAAGCTTTAGGTTCAATTCCGTGAAACCCAGAACACATGAAATACTAGCCAAATTGCTCGATGGAGGTGTAAAACATAACCTGATCCATGAATTGCTAAACGACACGAATACAGCGAGTCGCCTTCGCCTACAAGGATTTGCGATGAGTGAGAAAATGGAGATTTTAGATGAGAACGCAGTTGCAGTTGTTTCACTGACTAAGGAGGAGTTAGCTAAGTATCAATACCAGAAAGGTGATACAGATAGTCTAGCCAATCTTGCTTTATCCATCAAAGGAATGAAAGTAGCTATTGTGCTTTCGGAGCGGGACGGTATTATCAAGATGTCCTTTCGCTCCAAAGGAAAAGATCACGCGGTAAATGAATTGGCAGCAACTCATTTCGATGGAGGCGGACATGCTAATGCATCTGGGGGAATGAGTGCGCTTTCCATGAATGAAACCTTGGATAAACTTAAAGGGTTAGTCCCTGAGTATTTTCCTGTCTAGATGAAAGAATAATCCAAGTAAAGCTTCTTGAAAGAAGGACAAGTGTGATCGTTCGAAGTTCAAAAAACCTCAACCGTTAAATGCACTATAGTTATGAATAACAAAAAAACTCCGTGCGAACTGAATTACACGGAGTTTTATTTTAGGTGGTTTTTTGTTCTTTATTTAGTCCCTCAGAGTTACTGTTCTGGTGACATCATTGAATCCACCAGGGATCAAATTTCCGTCAGCATCCAACAATTCCAGTTTGACAGTGACTTCACCTTTTGGAAGACCTTTGATGATATAAGGAGCCCACTCAGTGATCATAAATACCTGACCATTAATGGTTGCTCTTACTTTATTTCCAGATTCAGAAAGCGTTGTGTTTAGCAAAAAGAAATCAAGTAATAAATTCTCAGTGTCAGCACCAGTGTATTCTCCTTTTGGACGACTATAGATCATGGTAGGCTGATCAAAATCTACATTGAAATTATCTCCTGATTCACCAATTACCATTTTTTTGGCAATAAATGAATTTTCATTTTTTACTGATTCATGATATGATCTACTTAAAAAAGCTACCAAGTAATGAGTTCCTGCTGGTAATTCTCGCTTAAACTCAGACTCATAGTGAGCAGAATATGGCTCATTATCTAATATAAAATGGATGTGTTGACCATCGCCGGAATTGGCTAACATTCCTGCCATCTCATTTTTTTCAGTTTGTGCTCCCAACTCATAATCTCCCACTTCAAATGCAAAGTCAACTTCCCCCGCATCTGCAATGGCAGTAGTGCTAGGCTTTGCCATTTTCAAAGAGGAACTTGAATAAGCTGGAGAATCTTCAAATTTTTCGATGGAGATGATGGCTTCATCAGTCATTTCCATATCCTCAACCACTACTTCTTCATTTTCAGTATTTTTCGGCTGGCAGCTTACCGCGATCAATAATGCCACAGCAGCTGTACCTAGTATTTTTACATTCATAATTCTCAATTTTTTTTGTATATGATTTACATTATAAAAGTCTCAAACGCCATTCCATCGCTCCCCAGAATGAATTTCGAATTCAAAGTTATTCATCTAAGAGTAAAATTTTCACAATCCTACGTATGATTTCCCATTAACTTTCACCTAAATAGTCCAAGAGACTAAGTAAAAGCCAGCTTTCATACGTTTCTGATCATGCTACTAGACCCAAAATCCCTTGAAGTTCAAATTGAAATTTTAGGTTAGCCTTAGCAAAAAAGGTTTTTATATTGATTTAAGCGCGTATTTTTGCCCTGAATTGGGTAAATTAATCCCCACACCAAAAGATGATTTTGTAGTAACATTAACTAAGTTCATCCACATAAACCATTTTAAATTTGCAAGGCATATAGATCCGATAATTTTAAGCCTTAGGCTAAAGCTTATGAAAAACTGGAAAAAATCGTTGGCCATAAAACCTGCACGGAAGCTTTTCAGGTGGACTTGGAAAATTTGATGGATTTGATTGAGGTTTTCTTTTGGACAGTGCGCTGCGATCCAAACACTGCTAAGTACATTTTATTTTTTGATACCGATGAGCAACTCAAATTCAACATTTGCAAATACGGCAATCTCCACCTCACCGAATTCAAACAAGAAAAACTTACCCAAGAAGTGCTGGAGTCTCTAGGCTGGACAGTGATCACAGGACGGGAATATGATCAGTTCACAGAAGATGGTGGAATAGAAGGTAGAATGATTAGTATGTGAAATCCTTCAAATCATTCCTACCAGTGAAGGTGCATTGATCCATATTAAAAGATAATCTTCTGTTCCATTAATTCAGAATATAAGTACGAATTCCGATCTTACATTTTCTCACATTCAGTTCTAATCGGTAACTATTTTTAAAATGAAAGCTGCAATCCGGAGATCTTATGGAAGCCCTAAAATAATTAAAGTTGAGAGCACCGAGCGTCCAGTTCCCAAGGACGATGAACTTTTAATCCGCGTGCATGCCACAACAGTGAACCGGACGGATTGTGCTAACCTCACAGGCAAACCCTTTATTATGCATTTAATGTTGGGTTTATTAAAGCCTAGAAAAATAATTATGGGGACAGATTTCGCTGGTCAAATCGTGGAAGTCGGTAAAAACATCAACACCTTTCAAGTCAATCAGCGGGTGTTTGGTTTTACAGATATGGGTTTAGAATCGCAAGCGGAATACATGGTTCTGGAGCCAAAAAATAACGTGTTGACTATTCCCGCACAATTAGATTACAAACAAGCTGCAGCCAGCCTAGAAGGTGCTCATTATGCTTATACTTTTATCCACAAAGTAGCCATACAGTCTGGACAAAGAGTACTTATAAATGGTGCTACCGGAGCTATAGGTTCCGCTTTGCTACAATTTGTCAGGACTTTCGATGTGCATGTGACAGCCACCTGCGATACAAAAAACAGTTCGCTTATTAAATCACTGGGGGCGGACAAAATATATGATTACACAAGGGAAGATTTCACTCAGGACGATGAGAAGTATGACTATATATTTGATGCCGTAGGCAAAAGTACCTTTGGCAAGTGCAAACTCTTATTGAAAAAAGAAGGTGTCTATAGTTCTTCAGAATTGGGGCCCTATTCACAAAATATCTTCTTAGCACTGTGCACTCCTTTCCTAGGCGGCAAAAAAGTAATCTTCCCAATCCCTTATAGCCTTTCTGAAACACTTCCGTACGTAAAATCCATGTTAGAAAAAGGGCTATTCCACCCTGTAATTGATCGTGAATATCCCCTAGATACCATCGCAGATGCCTATGATTATGTACTTTCCGGTAAAAAAACGGGTAACGTAATCATCAATTTATAGAACTTGATAAAACACCCAAACTTTATAGGTTTTCACAGATAAATAAGAAATGCTAAGGACACAGACCACTGCTATACAGCTTGCCTCCTGATTGTTCTGTGCTTTGCCTTTCCTTAATTTCCCCAAGCAATTCATCTAACCGGTTAATTAGAACCTGAGGCTGTTTGATCACCACCAAATCACCCAGTGCGATCACCCAACGTACAAATCCCTCAATGGAGGAATTCATAAAGGTCATCTCTGTTAGTTCTCCCACTTTTTCCTCGGATACAAATCCATTATTGTACTTTGAGTTGGCGAGGTATTTCAAAGAACCATCCGGAACCTGCAGAATGATTTGATGCAATTTTTGTTCACTCGCTATTTTGTCCAGATATGTCTGCAGAGAAGGATGTTTTGCTGTGGAATAGGAATTCTCTGTCACCTGCAATTTGCTGAATCGATCTAGTCGAAACGTACGATAATCATTTCTCAGAAGGCAAAATGCCAATAAATACCATTGTTCATAGGAATGAAACAAGCCTATGGGCTCTAGCTCTCGATCTGATTTCCGCTCAGGGTCAAAAGTCATATAGCTAGTAGCTAATACTTTTCTCTCAGAAATAGCCTGAAGGATTACCTGAAAAGCCTTGCTGGATTTATTCATTGCCTGAGAAGATCCTGACTTCAAAACCTTGATGGTATCCTCCACTTCCACCAATAAATCTTTTTCGGTAGATTTTAATACAGCCTTGATTTTGATCAGCGCTTCTTTGAAAAACTTACTGCTTTGCTCATCCAACAGCTTTTCCACCAACTTGTCAGCGACCAAAAGTGCCAATGCCTCCTCACGACTGAACATAATCGGAGGAAGTCTGTACCCTTCCACCAGGGAATACCCCTGCCCTGCCTCGCCTATAATCGGTACCCCAGATTCGCCCAGAGATCTCACATCCCGATATATCGTTCGCAAACTCACACTAAAGCGCTCAGCAAGTTCTGCTGCACGCACAGTTCTCTTGGACTGTAGATGCGTGAGAATCGCCGTAAGTCTGTCTATTCTGTTCATTGAAAAAAGGGGCAAAAGTCTAAAAGCAAAGAAACCTGAAAAAAATCAGAAAAACTTTCAAATTCCAAAATCCTACTGACATAGGGCTGACACTAGGCGGTTGTTTATTTGGGTATTCTTAAACAAAACACAAGTACTATGGAAACTACAACATCAGCAACAACAGCACAAATCATCAACAAAGATCAGCTTTTGACCCACTGGCTAGGACATCGCAAGCTCACCCGAAAAGTATTGGAAGCTTTTCCTGAGAAAGAACTTTTTGAATTCAGTATAGGTGGTATGCGCCCTTTTGCCAAGTTGATCAAAGAAATGTTGGCAATGGCAGCACCTACAGCGCAGGGTTTAGCAACAGAGGAATGGGAGGCTTTTGATGAGGAAAAAGCGGAACTGACTACAAAAGCCTCACTTTTGGCTCGCTGGGATGAATCTACTGAAAAGATCGAGCAATATTGGAAAGCTATTCCTATGGAGAGATTTCAACAGCAGGTAGTTGCCTTCGGACAATATGAAGGAACTGGATACAGTACCCTGTTTTATATTATTGACAATGAAGTTCACCACCGTGGTCAGGGATATGTGTATCTCCGTGCGTTGGGGATCACTCCTCCAAATTTCTGGGAGCAGTATTGATTTTCAGAACCGTGGTCTGTGTTTGCACAGTCCACGGTTAATTCACCAATAGGGTGTTCAGTGTCGCAGACCCCATTAATTGAACCCCAAGTCCAAAACCTTACAAACCACTCTCCCTCCACAGGTTAAAAATTTTTATTCTTTATGTAGCGAACAAAACTTATCATACGTCTTGATGTTGATTAAAAACTAAAACCAACAAGTACATATTATGAGTGTAAATTCATTTGCAATGAAGAATCTTAAATCTCTGGCTTCAGTAGCATTACTGGCCGGAACTATGGGATTGACTGGTTGTCTGGATAACGACAATATCCCGAACGATTACCCGCCTGCAGGCTATATTTCTATTTATAATGGAGCTCCTAGCAATACTGGAGTAATCGTATATGCTGACCAAAATCAGGTGAACAATTTCTCTTTGAAGTATTCTGAAGTATTGCCTTACAGCAACTTCTACCCTGGAGACAGGCTTTTCAAGTTTTCTGAACCTAATTCTCTGTCTTCTCTTTTGGAAAAGGAATTTGAGATCAAAGTAGATTCTGTTTACTCCTTATTTATGGTAGAGGATGAAGGTGAGTTGGATGCTGTCTTGGTAGATGATGATTGGTCGGAGCCAACAGCTAATGAAGCACAAATACGAATGGTAAACCTTTCCTCTGATGCTGGAGCAGTGTCACTAAGGATAGATGAGATAGAAACTCCAATGTTCAGAGATCTGAGTTTTAAGTCAAATTCTGAGTTTGAAAGTCTGGCTACCAAAATTTATGATTTAACTGTAGTTTCTGCCACAGGAGAAACCCTTGCCACGGCAACCAATCTGGAGCTTAAAGGAAACAGAGTTTATACTCTTGTGCTAAGAGGCAACAAGCAAGCGACAGAGAATACCAAAAAACTTGATTTGCAATTATTGACCAACTATATAGATTACTAAGTAAACTTACTTCCACAATGCAATAATCCCGGCCAATCAGGTCGGGATTTTTTTATTTTAACCACAGGCGACACGGAGGTTTTCGCAGAGGTGACAACGCATCAATAACATAGAAGTGCCGAGCTACCGAGATCTCAACCTTTGATTTTGGTTTATTGAATTCTCCATCTCAGATCACACGGACTGAAGCTCCTAATATCCTAGCCCACCTTCAGTGCTGGGTAATAATAATATAGAAAGTTCTTCTAGCTCTGAAAAAGCGGAATATACCTTTACCACATTTACCTCATGTCCAAGATTTAGAATTTTTTGAACGCCTAGTTGAAATTAGAAATCAACTTAATTTCGTGCTCGCTACTAGTCCCTAAACTCACTCAGAATCTCATCCATCTCCTGAATAGGCTTCTTAAAATTATTTCTGTTTTCACTGTGTATCGCATAGATGCAAGAAGCCAATGTCACCAGATAAATTGCGGCAGCAACTTCTTGATATTGGCCTACTCCACCGGGAACCCATAAATAAAAGCTGATAAATACTCCCAAAGCACTATGAACAGGGATAATAAACCACTCATATATAGATTTGAAATGAAAGAAATCTGAGAGAAACTGTCTCTTTCTTTGGATATAAGCCTTGAGTGATTCCGGCTCCTCATTCTCGGCTCGATTACTTGCCATCTGCTTAAATTTCTTCATCAGCATCCAGGTAAAAGGTATAGTGACCAAGATTCCGAAAATGGAGATTGCTGCGATCAAAAGATCATTCATTCCCCACCTAATCCCTACATGGCCCAGCACTGCATACACTCCGATGTGCATGGTCAGCGTCATCCAGAAGTAACCCATGATTTGTTTGTTTTGCTTTTTCATACGTAGTTTGATTATGCCATGAAGGGCGTATAAATCGATTTTTTGCGCGTTTGTTTCTATTGGATCCTGCTGCTTCCATTGGTTTTTCAGCGAATCGAAAATGCTGGACTCAGACATGGCGTATTGATTTAAGTTTTGCTTCTAGTTCACGTTTGATGCGGACAAGCTTCACACTGATATTTGACTTGGACAATCCTGTAATTCCGGCTATTTCTTCATAACTCATTTCCTCCAGATAGAGTAAAATAATTGCCTTGTTCAAAGCCGACAGCGTTCCTATTGCCTGATAAAGCTCATTGATCATTAGATTCTTATCACCCAGATCTACATCGGCAATTTCAAAGTGAGTTGCCTTCAGGTCCTTTCCAGTATGCCTCTGCTCTTTTTTCTTATATGTAATTGCCGTATTCAGGCAAACCCGGTACATCCAAGTGGAGAATTTGGAATCCCGCTGAAAGCTGCTGAAGGACCGCCAGAGCTGATACATCATTTCCTGAAGCGCATCCTTATAGATCTCCTCTTCCCGGAAATAAATCCGGCAGACCTTATGGGCTATTCCCAGGTTTTGGTTGATCAAAGAAAGGAATTCGCTTTCTTCTTGGATTCTCATGTTCTGCAATTGGTTCTTTACCTGATTAGTATGCAGAAAGTTAAAAAAACTACAGGGAGGGGGAAAGAAAGTTGGAAAAGACAGTTTAGGTGACGGGAGACCGCAGATAAAGCATGTATTCAATTCCCAGTTCAAGTTAGGCTAAATCTGAAGACTGTATCTGCTATGACTAATACCTTTCAATTGGCAACTTATTTCATTGCAACTGACCACTGATGACTGACCAACTACTCTTCCTCAAGCACAGACAAAATATTCCCCGCCGGATCCTTAAACCAAGCGATTAATGGGCCACCTCCTTCACGGCAAATTCCTTTTTCATCAGTTTGGATCGGATCTGTGTATTGCTCAAACTTAACCCCTTTAGCAGTCAACTCATCCACTATCTGATCAATATCATCCACAGGAAAATTCAGCACAGTAAACGTAGCAGGTGTGTGATCGGGCTTAGGATAAATGATGACATTACTTCCACCGCTAAAGTGCAGGGAGAGAAACCCCATTTCATCTTCTGCTACATACAGACCAAGAATATCCTGATAGAAAGATTTGGCTTTTGGGAGATCATCCACTGAGAAGCCGCTGAAAGCACGGGAATTTTGAAGCATGGCAAAGAGAGTTTATGAGTTCTGTATCAGTATTGTTGCATCAAAATTTCGACAGATTTTAGGAAACTTCCTATTTCCCTTACGGAGGTCTGTGTGGACAAAGTCCAAAAACTCATCAGGAAGTACTACCGCAAAAACACTGATTTCAAGAGATAATGGATGTTTGGAATTTACTTTTATTAAGAAGTAGTCTGTGTTGACACAGGCCAATCACATAAATCCAACACCCTTTTTTAACCATTCACTCTTAAAAGAAAAAATCAGAAAAACATTTGCGTAGCTACATAACTACATCTAAATTTGTAGCCAAGTGACTTCGTAATGTAGCGACAGCGCCGCCAGACCATTATCATGAAAAACATATAAGGAAATGAATTTAAGACGAGACGTATTTCAAGCGATTGCCGACCCCACAAGAAGAGCTATTCTTCTCTTGCTTGCCACGCAATCCATGACAGCAGGTGTTATTGCTTCCAATTTTGACACGGCAAGACCTACCGTTTCCAAACATCTTCAAATTCTAACAGCATGTGAACTGCTCAATCAAGAACAGCAAGGAAGAGAAATGTACTATCATCTTAATCCTGACAAAATGAAGGAGGTTGCCGATTTCTTAGAGCCATTCAGAAAACTTTGGGATGATAGATTTAACAAATTAGAACAGGTAATGAAATCCTATAACCCAAAAAAATAAAGGCGTGGAACAGAAAACCAAAATTACAGCCGAAGACGGCAAACAGGAAATCTTGATTACAAGAAAGTTTGATTTGCCTGTAAATCTACTTTTCAAAGCTTACACAGAAGCTGAATTGGTGGAGCAATGGATGGGCAACAAGGTGTTGAAATTGGAAAACAAAACACACGGTGGATATCAGTTTGAAACCACCGACGCACAGGGAAATGTTGTGTTTCGCGCCAATGGCTCTATTCACAAAGTCATAGAAAACAAAACCATCATAAGGACTTTTGAAATGGAGAATACCTCATTTCCTATTCAACTTGAATTTTTGGACTTTGAGTCAATCAGTGAAGAAACGAGCGAGCTGACCATGAAAATCATTTTCAAATCATTGATAGACAGAGACAATATGCTCCGACTTCCATTTGCACAGGGCATTAACATGGCTCATAACCGGCTTCAGAAGGTAATCAGCAAATTACAATAGCGGTATGAAAAACAAAGAGAAAATCATCTATTGGGTCGCTACAATCTGGCTAAGTCTAGGAATGGTTTCGACGGGAATAGTTCAACTCATCCAACTGGACGAAGAAGTCCAAAAAATGAATGCCCTGGGTTATCCTTCCTACTTTCTAACGATAATCGGCATTTGGAAACTCTTAGGGGTAATCGCAGTTCTTGTCCCTAAATTCCCTTTGGTTAAAGAATGGGCCTATGCAGGTTTTTTCTTTATCATGTCAGGAGCTATTTTCACACATCTTGCAGTTGGAGATGATGCGGTTGAATATTTTGGTCCCGCTCTATTGCTTGTATTAACAATCGTTTCTTGGTTTTTCAGACCAGCCAACCGTAAAATCACAAGCAGCTGATTATGAAATCGAGCATGTCGAAAGCGACACACAGCGAGATGATTATTCACCTTGCGAGATTCTCCCGAACCGATCCCGAAAACTATCGGGACGGGACAGGCTATTCCGTTTCCTTTGTCACGGGACAGGTTATGACCAATGAAAAACAAAAAATAAACAGATGAAAATAGAACTGAATCCACAAGTTGACAAATACCTGGTTGACGGCTGCATGCGCTGTAAATATGGAGGCACCCTACAGTGCAAAGTCAATAACTGGAGAGAAGAATTAGAATTGCTTAGACAACTTGTTTTAGAAACAGGACTGATAGAGGAAATAAAATGGGGGGCGCCGGTTTATACCTCCAAAGGAAAGAATATTGTTTCGGTGGGAGCATTGAAAGAATCTGCTGTCATTGGATTTTTCAAAGGAGTATTATTGACAGACAAGCATAATATCCTTCAACAACAGGGAAGTCTACAGTCTGATCGGATAGTCAGGTTCACTCATACAGACGAAATTAAAAAAATAGAAGATGTGTTGAAGTCGTACATATTGGAAGCTATTGCCATCGAAGAAAGCGGAAAGAAAGTAGAATTTAAAAAGAACCCTGAACCCATTCCTGAGGAACTGTTGCAAGTATTTGAAGATGATCCTGCATTTCAACAAGCTTTTTACGCTTTGACTCCTGGAAGACAAAGAGGCTACATCATTAATTTTTCCCAACCCAAACAAGCGCAGACACGAATTGGAAGAATTGAAAAATATAAAGACCAGATTTTTAACGGAGTTGGACTACACGATAAGTACGGTAGCTGACGAGAAAAGCAGCAGCCAGCATCGGTACTGGCCACTGCGACTGAAGACTGATCACTCCCCCTACTTCTCTCCTCCTCCGAAATTCATCTTGAAACTAGCTCCGAACAAGCCAAAAGTATCACCGTAACCAGAGACTTCTCTTACTTGATAATTGTAGAAAGGCATGATCACATAGTTTGCTCCTTTGGTCTCCAAGACTCGAAGATTCACCCCGAAGTTCAGCGTGGCAAAGGGATAAAATCTACCGCTTTTTGATTCTAGCGGAATGCTCTCTGTCACATCCTGCTGTCGTAGGGATAATGAAGAAGAACCAAGTGCATTATTATTATATACCGCCACCTGTCGCGCTACTGTATTCTCTTGGCTGCCCGTTTCATTTAAGGCATAGAAGTTTGAAAATCCAGCTTGTATGGAAACGGAATTATTTCTTGTCACTGGATACTTCACGAACACAGGCACCTCTACCTGCATCTGCCGAACTTCCAGTTTCTCGGTTTGAGGGTAAGAATTACCAAAGGCCATCACCGTACTTTCCTGCTTACCATTTTGATTTAGATAGTTCAAGCCTAGTCCAGATCCCAAGGTGAGCTTTCCAGGGAGCTTTATATCCACCAGCATACCAAGCCCAATAGTTGAAGCTGTAGCAACCTGATTATCGCTTTGGATTGCCCCAAAACCCGGAGATAAGCCCATGCCAAGTCCTACTGTCGTTTTATTTTTTTCAATTATAGGAAATTCATTTTCTGCGACAAAAGACTCTTTTTCCGCAGGTTTCATAGGCTCTTCAGGCTGTACCAAGGCCAGTGTTTCCTCAGGCGACTTCATTATTACTTGCTTTTTCTCTTCTTCTGATTTCGCGATAAGTGGCTGCTTCTGTAGGGAGCTTGGCTTTTCGGCTATTTGCACAATTGGATTCTCCTTAACGATTTGTGGCAATTCAGGGGAGATCTTAATTGTTTCCGTTTTCTCGGTCTTTTGTATTGGCTGCGGAACCGAAGCCAATGCTTTTGAATCAGTAGGGATTATTTGGCTTTTTGGAATTTCTGAAGCCTTTGGAAATGTCTTAGAACCAGATGCATTCGTGTTTGGCTCTACAGCTTTCGGAGCTGCAATAGGTAAATTTTCAGCCAATTCTTTAGAATCAGTTGTAGGAATTTCTTCTGTTGCAGGAAGTTCCTCTACCTCATTATCAGGAGCTTTCTCTGTGTTTTCGGCCAACTGAACTTCTGGTGAATTTGCATTTCTATTTTCAGAAAGGTCAACGGAATTCAGCCCTACTACTAACAATAGTAGAGATGCAGCAATTCCACTTGCCCAATAGGCAATAGTTTTGCGTTTGAGCTGTGCGCGCTTTTTCTGAAAACCTTCCCAAGCGCCCAATTCATAGGGCACGGAGGCTTCGACTAACTTCTTTTTAAGGGAAGCAGCGATTTCCTTATCCAGCTTATCTTCCTTCATATTCTTTCAAGTGTAATGATACTAATTTGCGGAGCTCAGACTTTGCCCTTGCCAGATATACTCTGGAGGAGCTTTCAGTTAGGCCAAGCTTTTCGCCAATTTCCTTATGACTATAGCCTTCGATCTCATAGAGATTAAAAACCATTTTATGATCCTCGTGCAATAGATTGATCAGCTTGATAATATCCTGAAAGGCCAGATCCTGAAGTGCACTCACTTCATGGAAAACGCCTGTTTCCTCAGACACATCGGTTTGATTCTGAAACTTCTTCTGCTTGCGGAAATAGTCTATCGCGGTGTTTACGGTGATCCGGCGAAGCCACGCCTTTACAGACTGGAAGTCATCGAATTTGTTAACAGACCCGAAAAACTTGATAAATGAATCGTTTGTGATCTCATCGGCAAGCATTTTATCCTTGGAATAGGACAGACTGATCCCCATGACATAGCCATAGTATTTTTTATAGAATACCTCTTCGTACTTAGCCGATCGTCGTTTGCAACCTTCGATCAGCTCCTGATCAGTCCACTTCAATTCAAACCTATTAATCTATAGTTTACGACATCCATGTTGGAGTCGGAATTATCACTCGTTAACTATTCATTTGTTTATCTCCTCATAGGCCCTTTCCTCTGAGACATTCTTCTCAACAGCTCTTTTAATCGTCTTATTCTCCTTCTGAGTGGAGGAGTTCATGCAGTCGGCGATCCCCTCTAAATTCTGAGAATAACCAGTATTTGTAGCAAAATTAGATGCTTCTATCAGAAATCCCGACTTGATTGAATCATTCTCTGAGCCAGCATTTAGCGCGCTGCTCGCAAATATCAAAACCAAATAGGTTCGCAGAAGTGTTTTCATGATGCTTTATTACCCTGACGGAGCACTTACACAATACGCTACAGTAGTCGGTAAATAATTTTGAGTGGTGGGTTGTTGGTTGGCTAATTGAATTTAAAAATAGATGAATTTAAAATTTGTAATTGGGTGGCTGTGCCGAATACGGTCGGGACTGTTGTGGTTAGTGATATTGTCGACCGGCTGGTGAGCTTTCCGAACCAAAAACCTGACGAAAGTCATTAGGGACACTGAATTCTGGCAGGCAAAAGAGCGGCAATTAGACCTAGTTTTGCTTTTTCAAAACAAGTAAAATCAGCCACTATACATATGCCACATCAAACCACAGCACATACTTTCCATATCCCAGTAATGGGACTTGGATATACAGTAGATACTCCCATCAAAGTTGCAAAGTATGGTATTTCCAGTGTGGTATCCATTATGGATGATCACCTGTTGGAAGACATGCGAAAAATCTACTCGAAGAAATATGTGCGAGAATTCATACCTATTTCGGATGAAGAAGAAGATTATCGTGCTAAGCGAATCACTGCTTACCTAGATTTGACTCAGTCTATCATAGAGGAGCAATTCAATAAACTGATCAATGAGGATTGGGAAAGCAATACAGAATTCAAAAAGTACCTGAATCTATTGCCTGAAAATTCTCCTGTCCTGAATTTGGTTCAAAAACTGGAAACTGCTTCAGAATCGGAGAAATTTCAACTCAAAGAGGAATTCAAATCCATGTTGAATATGGGCGCTGTCGACGTGAACATCATGACAAAAGTGGACAAAATTAACAGCGATAAATCAGGCAATGAATTACCCCGGGAATATTCGGATGCCTTGTCTGCACTTAGGGGTTTTGCCAAGAGTAAAGCAAATGGATCCGTGGTATTTTCGGCTGGAATGAATCCGGCATTGTACAGCTATGCCGAGCAGTTCTCTGAATTTTTCCCAAATCAATTCGGCGAATTTCCGAAAGGAATTATCCTAAAAGTGAGCGATTATAGGTCAGCTTTAATACAAGGAAAATTCTTGGCGAAGAAAGGACTTTGGGTTTCAGAATTCAGAATTGAGTCTGGTCTGAACTGCGGTGGACATGCTTTTGCCACGGATGGATTTCTGATCGGGCCAATTTTGCAAGAGTTCAAAAGTAACAGAAATGAGCTATTTCAAATACTTTATGAAACATGCCAAAAATCACTGGAAAACAAAGGGTTAAACAACCTTTCGAAAAGCCCTACTTTCAAGATAACTTACCAAGGTGGAATAGGAACTTGGAGTGAAGATAGCTTTTTACGTGAGTATTATGAGCTTGATGGAACCGGCTGGGGAAGTCCTTTTCTCCTCGTACCAGAAGCTACTTCTGTTGATGATGACACATTGGATCGATTGCTTAAAGCAAAGAAATCCGACTTCTATCTCAGCCATGCTTCCCCACTTGGAGTACCTTTCAATAATCTACGCACTTCCTCTGGTGAAGAGCAGCGTGTGGAGAGGATCGAAAAAAATCGTACGGGAAGTCCATGTTACAAGAAGTTCCTTTCTAACAATACCGAGTTCACAGACAAGCCGATTTGTACCGCTTCTAGGCAGTATCAAAATCTCAAGGCAAAGCAATTTGAGGCGGGGGAAATTGAGTCTGAAGAAATGGATAAAGTGAAGGCGAAAGATTGTCTTTGCGAAGGATTAAGCGCACCCGCTATTTTGGCAGCAGGAGAAAAACCAAGACGAAACTTAAACGCAGTCACCATCTGCCCTGGTCCGAATCTAGCTTATTTCAAAGGCACATTTACCCTTAAAGAAATGGCGGATCATATCTATGGCAAGTTCTCTCTGAAAGTGGATACAGAAAGACCGCACGTATTTGTGAAGGAATTGCAGCTGTATGTGGCTTATTTGAAAAAGGAATTTGAAACTAAGGTCACTGAGAAAGTAGCTAAACAAGAGGCGTATTTGGAGAAATTCAGAAATAACCTGATCCAAGGCGTAGAATACTATCAGGAGTTGATCGATAAAGTGGAGGTAGATTCAATTGCTATTCTTGAAAAAATGTCAGATCAGTTTTCAAAAATCAAACACGAAATCGAACAGTTAAGTAAACCAGTAGAAGCTAGCACGACCTAATAGATCAATCTAGTTTCAAGAACTTTTGTAACCCAAGTAAACCAAAAAGAGCTGAGAGCTATTCCAGCCAATTATCGGCTAGTCTGCGATCACGTAAGGAAAATGCTTTCAGCTCACTTTTTGGGATCAAATAATCTAAAATAAAAACCACAATTTTTAGCCATGCGATATCTGTCAGCATTGCGTATTTAGAAAAACCCAAAGACAATCTTTAATTATCTTTATTCCAGCGTAAGGAATTACTCGGGAATGATTGGATTAATTGATGTGGATTAATGGAATACTTAGTTGAAAAATCCTCCACTAAGCGTAGTCTCCCTTTTTTTCGATCTTTCCCAAAAAGCGTTGGACAAGGAGGGAGTTTCATTTCAATGGCTTAAAGAGAGTATTTCTATTTTTCACTACCTCTATAAGTTTTAATTTTTTCTTTAATTTATGAGAAAATCAAAGCTCTATATATGAAAAATCTTCTGGTTCTTCTCCTTCTATTTTTCACGCTTTCATATTCCTATGGGCAGAAAAAATCTTCTCAGGATCGTTTTTCTGGGTTGGATGCTGAACTCGAAAAAGTTCTGGAAACTTGGAACGCTGCTGGGTTTGCAGTTGCTGTGGTCGAAAAAGATAAAATTATCTACTCCAAAGGCTTTGGATTTCGGGATTATAATAATAAAATTCCGGCAACTCCAAATACACTTTTCGCAATTGGGTCAAGCAGTAAGGCATTTACATCTGGGCTTTTGGGGATTTTGAGGGAGGAGGAAAAATTGTCTTTTGAAGATAGTCCTATCAAACACATCCCCGAACTCAGGTTTTACACTAATGAAATGAACAACCTGATTACCATCAAGGATTTGATGACCCATCGAACAGGTCTTCCAAGGCATGACTTGAGTTGGTATTTTTTCACCACCCAATCGAGGGATTCTTTAATGCAACGCATCCAATATCAGGAACCTTTCGCCAAAGTCAGGGAACAATGGTATTACAATAATTTCATGTTTTTGACCCAAGGAGTAATTGCAGAAAGGATAACAGGCAAGACCTGGGAAGAAAACATTAAGGAAAAGTTTTTTGATCCTTTGCAAATGAAAACCAGTAATGCAGTAATTGAAGGTCTGAAAAACGGAAATGATGTTTCCTTTGGCTATGAAGTCAAAAACGATTCCATCATCAAAAAGATGGAGTACTACGATATAGCCGCGATGGGTCCGGCCGGAAGTATCAACAGCAGTGTCAATGAAATGTCCAATTGGTTGATCGCTTGGGTTAATGGAGGAAAGTTCAATGGTAATCAAATCCTGCCTGAAGCCTATGTCAAAGATGCCATAAGTCCACAAATGATCATGGCAAACAGTATCCCTGACAAAGAATTTCCGGAATTGCACCTGAGTAACTATGGATACGGTTGGATGGTATCTTCCTACAAGGGACATTACCGGGTAGAGCATGGAGGAAACATCAACGGATTCTCTGCGAATGCTGCCTTTTTCCCGATGGATAGTCTTGGGATTGTGGTTTTGTCCAATCAAAACGGTTCACAAATTCCCGCGATTGTTCGGAATATCATCAGTGACAGATTGTTGAAAATGGAAAAATCCGATTGGAACAAGATCCAAAAGGATAGAGTTGATGAAGCCAAAAAGCAAGCTGAAGCTGGCCGGGCAAAATCCAGTTCCATTCAAAAAAAGGGTACTAAAACCTCTCACATTCTTGCAGAATTTACTGGAGACTATACACATCCGGGCTATGGGACTGTTGATGTACAGTTTGAACGTGATTCCCTTTTTGCCACTACCCCTTATGAAAAAGTCTGGCTAAAACACTTCCACTACAATATCTTTTCCTTGGTGGGAATGGAAAAAGGAAAGGTTGATACCTCACTGGTTTCACCCATGCAGTTCAATTTCAGGATCAATAATATGGGTGAGATCGCATCGCTTTCCTTCAAGGCTGAACCTACCGTTGATGCCATAGAATTCAAGCGTAAGCCCAAAGAAATCGAGGTAGACAAAGAAACCTTGGAGAAATATGCCGGCGATTATGACCTGGGTGGGCAGGTTGTGAAATTTTACCTGAAAGAGGAAAATGAAACGACGCTGTTCCTTTTTGTACCAGGTCAACCGGAATATGACCTTTTGTCCATTGGCAAGGATAAGTTCACGCTCAGAATCGTAGAGGGGTTTGTGATTGAGTTTTTGGAGGATGAAGCTGGAAATATCAAAGAAGCTAAGTTTACGCAACCCAAAGGGGTATTTGTGGCGAAGAAAAAGTAAGGGTTACTAATGGATCCCTACATTGGCGTAGTCCAACTCTTTTCTCGTTGAGCAACTAGCTTTTTTAAAGGTGTAGGTGCTATTTTCAAAGTAAATTCACGAAAAATAGATTAATTGTGAGAAAATTTGGATCCTTAATTTTACTAATCATTATATCATCGATAATTCATTTTTACTTTAATGATTACAAGTTCAATCATGCAATTGGTGGTATCATCTTTCAATTTATTGCATCGGGACTAATAGGTTGGGTATTCGCTCAGTATTATAATAAATACTATAATTCATCCAGAATTACATGGTGGGCTAGATTTTATGCCTTGATGATTATTGGCACCATAGCTGTACATCTTTTAGGAATATATCCGAATTAAGCAAAGTTTGTACTTTTCTCTATTTAGCGCCAAATTGACGCTTGCCTGCATGTGGTCTTTCCAACTTGACAAATGGTTATGATAATTGGTTTCAAGCCGATATCGGCCATACCTACGGCATTTTGTGAAATCATCCATCGACCATTTTACCAGCCATTAAAATGGCTGGCTAGGTGATCGGTCATGCCTACGGCATTTGAACTTGCACATTTTTAAAGTCCCATAGGGGCGGACGATATCTTTTGACAAACCATTAATTGAAATCTCCAATACAAAAACAAGACCCACACTGAGCGTAGTCAACCTTTTCTCGATAAGTAAACATATAGGCGTTTGCAAAGGCGAGTTTGCTACATTACTCTGATTTAAGAATTGCAGCAGGATTAGCCTTTAGTATTTTCCAAATCTGAGAACTGACGGTAATTGCAATGACAAGAAGTAAAATAAGTAAGCCCAAGCCTATCGGAACTATACCTACCCCGGAATGGAAAGCAAAGAAGCTGTCTAAGAAGTTGGAAATAATCAGCATCGAAAATGCCCCTCCCAGCACGGAGGCAATCCCCCAAATGATCAAATATCGCTTAAGTAACTTCATCGACAAATCACCCAAATTAGCACCGAAAACCTTTCTGACACAGTAATCTTTGACATGAGAATTCATATTCAAAGACACCAATCCAAACAGCCCTAAAGAAGCCAGAATAACGGCTAGTATAGCTGAGAACAGGATAATATTACTTACTCCCCGGACGTCGGCAACCTCCCGGTCAAAAACTTCTGTTTGTAATTTTCCCTCAAAAAGTCCCCGTGGAATGGTTTCACGCCAGATTTTCTTAACTGTTTCTATGGAAGAGATGGCTTGCCCTGCATTCATCTTTAGAGTGAGGTAATTATACGTAGTATCCTGTGATGCCCTAATCACCACTGGGTCAATGGCATGTTGGAAGTACGTTGTATGAAAATCCTCCACCACTCCTATTACAACAAAATCAGTACTATCAAGCGTTATTTTTTCTGCTATAGGAAAATCCAATCCAAGCTGATCCAAAAAAGTCTGGTTTACAAGAACTGATTCTTGCGTATCAGATATCAAGTCAGGATTAAACATACGGCCTTCTTTCAGTTTAAGATCCAAAACTTCCGGGTAAGAAGCTTCTGCATTCAGAAGGCTGATTTCATACTTCTCATCATGAAATACAAGCTCCTCTTCTCTTAGCCAATTCCCGACATAATTTTGGCTTCCACTGACCTCATTTACAGAAGCAAGTGCTGACAGCTTGTTTTTGAGTGGAAGGTAATCTTTTGCACTAGGTACATTTACTATGATTTTATCTCCACTATCGTAACCCCAGTCCCTATTTGCATTGATATAGTTGGTCTGGACAAAAGCTACTCCAGCTACAATACTAATGATCGCAAGAGTAAACTGGAAAGTCAGCAATACACTGGTAAAGACACTTTTACTTCCAATCTTCTGATTGCCCTTGAGGATGTTGATTGGATTAAAGGATGATACATAAATCGCTGGATACAATCCGGAAACAATAGTGATAAAGAGAAGCAGAGCTCCCAAAAACATCCAAACGTAATGATCCCGGAGCAGGTCAATTTTGAGGTTCTTAGAAGCGATATCGTTGAATCCCGGAAGGAAAATAAAACCTGCGAAAAGACATCCCAGCAAAATGGCAAAAAAACAAACCATCAAGTTTTCACTAAGAAACTGAACAACGAGCTGACTTTTCTTACCCCCTATCACCTTACGTACTCCGATTTCTTTTAACCTCCTTGATGCCATCAGCACGGATATATTGATGTAGTTGGATATTGCCAAAACCAGAATAAAGATGGCTATGGCAGCTAATAAAATCTGAGCAGCCATGGGTAAAGAACCAACCACGCCATGTTCTATTTGCTGCGCGTGTCGAACCAAATCTGTGAACGCCTCTAGCTGAATACTTTTGTAGGGCTTTTCTGGATTGATCTTATTTTGAATAGCGGTTAGTTCCGCCAGACCTGACTTCATTTGGGAAATATCTGTACCATTCTCCACCTGAACAAACGTCCATAATTGCGAATTCCAGGCATCTTTTAGTGGTAAACCTATAGTAGATGTACGATAGGTAGAAATGTTAACCAATATGTCAAAATTGAACATATCCATGTCATTAATATCGGCCAAGACCCCGCCCACTTTATAGAGTTTTTCTTGTCCATTGACCACCAAAGAAAGTTCCTGACCTATGGGATGCGTATCTCCAAAAAATTTCTTTGAAAGCCCATGCGTTAAAATCACTTGATTTGGCTCTCTTAAGGCACCCGCATACCCGTATTCCATGCTGTAAATAAACATGTCCATAAATGCAGGATCCACAAAAAATGACCGTTGATAATAGCTTTCATTCTTATATATCCAAAGAGGAAAATCAACCGAAATGCGCGTATGACTTTTTACTTGATCTAATTTCTCAGGAATCAGCTCAGCAATAGGGTCCGCGACGGCGCCATAAGTCATTAAGCCATTTTCTCCATCGGCAGTATAGGTCAGCTGATAGATTTCATTTTTGTTAGGCTGTAGCATGCCTTTGAACCAAACCTGTGCAATAAACAAATAAGCCACCATGCAGCAGCCTACCGCGCAGGACAATCCAAACACAGAAATAAAAGTGGTTCCTTTTTGCTTAATGAGATTTCTCCAGCCAATTTTAAAATAGTTCTTAAACATAGCTCCTTGGTTATAAGTCTGATAATTAGGTTTTGTACGTCTAATATTGCCCCATCTGAAAAAACTGAGCACATGAATAAAAAATCGGAACCTGGCATAGCCTAGTCCCCGCTCCTCTAAATTCAGGTAGAAAAGCTCATATGCATCACCCTGTATCTGTTCCAATCGACTGGGATTGCAATAGAATTCCAGGAAGCGATCCGGCCATCTGGGAGGGTTATGTTTGAATTTAGTATCCATGGGAAAAATCCAAAGCCAATGGAGGAAGCTGGTCGAAAAGTTTATTTCTCAGGTTTTTGACTTCTTCGATAGCCGATCTACCTGTAGCTGAAAGTGTAAATAACCTTTTTCGCCTTCCACCCCTCTCTTCGGTAGCACCGCCCATATAAGACTTCAAAAAACCCTTTTCTTCCAATCTATTCAAAACCGTATGTATTGCCGAGATATTGACTTTTCTGCCCGTTTGATTTTTGATTTCTTCCAAAACTGCAACTCCATAAGCCTCTTGATCCAAGATTCCCACTGTCAGCAAAACCAACTCTTCCAATTCACCTAAATGATACCCCTTCATATGTTTATAATTGTTTTTTATGGCCATTACCTGTCCCGAGAATCGGGATGGAATCTCGCATGCACTCCCCGAGCTATCGGGGCCTCCCAGTTTGTGACTCTTGAGTCATGCCTGTCTGTCCGGTAGGCAGGCTTGATTTTATAAACCTCTTCCATTATATTTACAAAAGTAAATGTAATACATTACTTTCATATTTGTAAAATAAATACGGATAAAAAAAATTCCTCCGATTTTTAAACAGTAATCAATTTTGAACTAGGACATCACAAACTGGAATGAGGGTATATATTTTGCATTTGCAATTCTTCTAAAACTAGACCATAAGTCGCGCTCTCTGTGAAAAGCTCGGTGATCTTGGTGGTTATTAAAAAGGCTATTATTTCTGAGTCAGAATCTGGTTTTCCTGATCTAACACTACTTCCAAATCGGCATAGCTCAGATCCTGAACTGCAATTTCCTGATCGATCGCCAAAGAAGCGACTGCAGCTGCGGATTGACCCAAAATCATAAAAACAGGTTCCATACGAATAGAACCAAAAGCAGTGTGAGAACTGGACACGCATACTGGTACAAGCAGATTAGTGCATTCTTCTTTTTTGGGTAAAAGCGTTCCGAGGGAAATTGAATAGGGCTTTTCTGGGTGAACACCTATGTCACCTTCATTCTGAACAAAGCCATCTTTTGTCACGAATCGCTGGGTATTGTGAGAATCCAAAGAATACGAACCCATCCCAACAGGCTCAGGAACTGTTTTGGCTCCGAGCACATCATGCTCCGTCATCACGTAAGCTCCGATCATGCGTCGGGCTTCACGCACATAGATTTGATGAGGCCAGTTTCCATTATCTACAAACTCATCCTTTGCCAGTCCCCATTGTGCCATTTCATCACGAACTTCTTGAGGCACTTTTGAATCATTTGCCAAATAGTACATCAGACCTTGCTGATAGTCCGTGTTTTCCTGCACGATTTGCTTTCGCTCTTCATAGCTGGCTTCTGGATACGCATAATTCTTCCCAATGTAATCCGTAGAAAAAGGCCCGTGATTATTAGTGTCTGTTTTCAAATTTGGGATCGGGTCAAACTTCTCAAATGTTTCATCCCAGCCAGCAGCATAAACTCTTGCAAGCAGTTCATAGCGAGCTGGGTCGTAGTTTTGTGGCTTCGCAAAAGGAACGCGATTGTCAGGATGGCGGCTGAGTGCCATTCTATAGTTATAAGCCTGAATCCTGCTATCTCCATCTCCATTCTCACCCGGAGGATCAGCCGAAATCTCTGGCAACAATCCACTGGTGGAATCACCCTCGATAACATAAGGGCTGATATCATTTTGGAAATAATGCCTGTGCTGATATATACCAACCTGCACACCATTCCACTTTTCATCATAAACCGAATTTGCCTCTCTCCCCACATGATAGCTCACACCCGCAGCAGCCATGAGATCTCCTTCATAGGTCGCATCAATAAACACTTTGCCTCTATATGTTTTGCCTGATCGCGTCTTGATCTGCGTGATTTGACCATTCTCTTTAGTCACCCCAGCTTCCCGATCTAGCCATTCATCCCTGTGGATTACCATTTCATATTCTCGGGCAAGATCTTCAAAAACCTGCTCAGCAACATGCGGCTCAAAAATCCACATCGTCCTATTTTCCCCGTCCATTGCTGGAGTACCTTGGCCTTGATTGCCATATTCCTCTTTCTTTTGCCACTTCCAAGCAGAATCGGTCTGGTAATGCATATACACTCGATGATAAAACTCACGGGCCAGACCACCGATTACAGATTTATTCCCTGTATCGGTGTAACCCAATCCACTGGAAGACAATCCTCCCAAATGAATATCCGGAGAAACAACAATAACTGATTTCCCCATTTTTTTGGCCTGAATGGCTGCAGTGATGGCTGCAGAAGTTCCTCCATAAATAATCAGATCTGCTTCGTAGTCGGAAGTGCTTTTGGGCTCACAGCCAAAGATTAATAGAAGGATAATTAGACTTGAGAAAAATTTCATGGTGAATAACTTATCTTGGGTAGCTGATTTATTAAAAGAATGAAAACTACTTTCAAAATAATCTATTTTATCCAAGTCTGCTAACTAATCCACTTTCTCATGTCAGTTCATACCATCCTTGGTGCCAATGGCAACATAGCCAAAATCGTCTCTGCAGAACTCGCCCAGTCAGGAATATCAGTCCGGCAGTTCAGCAGAACCCCAAAAAAAGTAAATCCATCAGATGAACTGGTTTCTGGCGACTTGTTGGATGCTACTGCTGTGTCTCAGGCAGTAAAAGGATCAGAAGTAGTATTTCTCTTGGCTGGGATTCAATACAACTCAGCTATATGGGAAAGAGACTGGCCTGTCGTCATGAGAAACACATTGGATGCTTGCATCGCACATGGAGCTAAGTTGGTGTTCTTCGACAACATGTACGCTTGTGATCCCGACCATATCAGTCATCTCACCGAAGATACCCCGCTTAATCCCAAAAGCAGAAAAGGGAAAGTCAGAAAGCAGATCTTGGACATGCTATGGGCTGAGGTGAAAAGCGGAAAAATTTCCGCTATTGTAGCCAGAGCCCCTGATTTTTATGGGCCAGACGCTAGTAATTCAGTCTTGGATGAACTGGTAATAAAAAAATTGAAAGCAGGGAAAAATGCTCAATGGCTCTATTCCGGAGATAAAAAGCATTCCTTTATCTATATCCCTGATGCAGGAAAAGCAACAGCATTTTTGGCCTTGCAGAAAGATGCATGGAATCAGACATGGAACTTACCCACTGATAATTCCTATCCTTCGGTAAAAGAAATTGCAGAACTGATCAATCAACAACAAGGCACCAAGCTCAAACTGCAAGTGATGCCAGCCTGGCTGGTCAGTACCCTTGGACTTTTCATGCCTGTGATGAAAGAAATCGCAGAACTTCGCTACCAGTCGGATTCTGATTATTGTTTTGATTCTTCGAAAATTGAGCAAGCCTATGGACTTAAGCCTACAAAGATTAAGGAAGGGTTGAGTGTTAGTCTTAAAAGCTAATCCTACTTTTCAATCAATTTCAATTTATATAGAACAATCCCATCGTCTTCTGTCTCGGATAAGCCAGCAACTTTGGACACGACCAATTCTCCCTCGTTATTGACCACCATTGGAAAATTGCTGGTAAAAGGAAAAGGCACATTGGTAGCTAACTGATTGAAATCCTTATCAAAAATCGCAGCATACATTGGGTCTCTTTTAAGTGCACCTATCCCATATTTGGCTGATGGATCAAGCCGAACCATCTCTTCTTCAGAAATTCCCCTGTGATATATAGCGAGGTAATAATCACCTACCACAAAAATATTGGTCAGACTACCGGGTCTTATTTTCCGGATTTCATTAAAATACTGTTCAGGGTTATCCATTGGAACTGGTGTATACCCAATCCAATCCGGGATACTTACTTCAACCGTCTTTTCATAGACAAACTGATCTCCCTCCCTAGTGTAAACATATAAAATTGGTTCAATTCCTATACTTAGCACCAACATATCTTCATCCAGGGTATAAACAGGAATCGGAAATCCGTGAATCTGGTTATTAAACAATACGGAAGTCTCAGGTAAGCTCAGCACCCCTAAGGTGTCTCCTGTAGTTTTATCCTGAGCTTCAATAATCGGAAGCTTATAAAATGCTCCAAAAAAATCGTCTCCAAGCGACATGGATTCCGGAATTGGTTGCGGATAATAGATTTTATTCCCCAATTCGAACAAACCCAGCTTGCGATTCTTCATGACAACCTGATAAGGATACGGGATACTTATCTCCCCTACTTTAGTAGAATCCTGAAACCTATAGTAGCCATCTAGGCGATTAAAAACAGTTACGTCTCCATTGAAATACCCAAGACTTACTGGATAATCAACTACATCAATACCATCCTTATTGAATTTATTATGGTGCAGGATTTTACCCTGAGCATCTACTTCAAGGTATTCCCATGGTTCATCCGTGGCAAGCAAATATTTATCTTGTTTTGGATCATAATCCATTAGCATCATTTCCCCGAGATAATCTATCTGAACTGAATCGGTGATTTCCAGAGTAAAGACCTTAAGCTCCTTATCTGCTTTATCATTGTCGGAATTTTTCCCGCACGAAACAATGACAAGTAAACATAAAATCAAAACTGATAATCGTAAAAATCTGGACATAAGGTTGTGGTTTGGTGAATTAAAAGATAGTTAGTTAAATGAAATTTCTTCGAAGAACTACTACTTGTGCGTTAGGGATAACTTGTAAAGTATAATCCCATCATCTTCTGTCTCGGATAAACCGGCGACTTTGGACACTACCAATTCTCCCTCGTTATTTACCACCATCGGGAAATTACTTGTAATAGGAAAAGCGACATTTGTAGCCAATTGGCTGAAGTCCTTATCAAAAATCGCAGCATAGTTTGGATTCTTTTTCCGTCGGGCAACCCCACCGTCATTTGGTTGGCCAAGGTCAGACATCTGCTCTTCTGAAATTCCTTTATTATAGACTACCACATAGTTATCTCCCACCTTAAAGAAGTTGGTCAAATTGCCTGACAATTTCTTCGAAAAACTTTCAAAAAATTGCTTTGCCTTATCCGAAGGGACAGGATCATAGTGAACCCAACCGGGAATATCCACCTCAACGGTCCTTTCGTAATCAAATTTATCACCTGACTGTTTGTAAACATAAAACCTCGGCTCAAGCCACATGCTCAATAGAAGGATATTTTCAGTTTTGGTATATACCGGTATAGGGAATCCGTGAACTTGTTTATCAAGCAAGGGGGAAGTTTCCGGTAATCTCACCACTCCCATGGTATCCTGGTTAGTTTCATCAAGCGAACTGAGTACAGGAAGTCTGTACAACTTTCTATAAAAGTCTCCTTCATCCATATTCACTGCAAATGTCTCTGGCCAAAGTGATGGGAAATAAGTTTTGTCCTTATTTCTAAAAACTCCAAGCTTTGGGTAAAACATGAATATTTGGTAATTATATGGAATAGGGATTTCACCAACTTTGGAAGAATCCACAAATTGATAGTACCCGCTGGTTTGCGTCAAAACAGTGACCTTTCCATCTACATATCCTAAGCCCAAAGATGTCTCAACAGCATCTATTCCTTCAGGATTGAATTTATTGTGATTCAGAATTCCCCCTGAATCATCCACCTCTAAGTATTCATAATAGGAATCTGTCGCCAGCAAATACTTATCAGCTTTAGAATCATAATCCAGCAGCATCATTTCCCCGAGATAATCTATCTGAACGGAGTCAGTAATCTCTAGCGTGAATGTCTTCTGAGACGAGCTGTTATCAGGATTTTTAGAACAGGAGGAAAACCCAAAAGCTATTGCTCCAAGAAGAATTAAGGTTGTGTTAAGTCTCATGAGAAAAATTTAGCGATGAAAAACTGAAAGGGCAATTGTATGATTTTCAAAATCATACCTAAAAAACCAAATCAAACCAGAAATTGCAACTGTATAAGATTTTTTAACTAACTCTTCCCATCAATAAGATCATGAACTCGCTCGTGTAGTGACGGCACCACTTCCTCTCCAAACCATGGATTTCTCCTTCTCCACATAAGATTGCGGGGTGAGGGGTGGACTAGCGGCATAAACTCCGGCAGATAAATTTCATAATTCCTTACTGTCTCTGTCAGGGTTTTCTTCCGACTATTTCCCAAGTAATATTTCTGGGCATATTGGCCTATTAGTAAGGTCAATTTTACCTCCGGCATCTCTGCCCTTAACCTTGCATGCCAAGTAGGTGCACATTCTGGTCGGGGCGGCATATCTCCACCTTTTCCCCTACCCGGATAACAAAATCCCATCGGCATTATTCCAAAAATCTGAGGGTCATAAAATTGCTCTCGGTCTACTCCCAACCACCGTCGTAGTTCATTGCCACTGGCATCATTCCAGGGAATTCCTGTGGCATGGACTTTCGTCCCGGGTGCTTGGCCAACGATCAGAATTTTGCTTTTAGGATGGATAGAAAAAACCGGAAGAGGGTCTAGTGGTAAAAAAAATTTGCACAAAGTGCAAGCCTTTGCTTCAGCAACTAACCTTTGAAAATTATCCATCTGTGGGCATTTTGTTCATTTGAAACTCATTTTTAATGAAAAAAAGAAGGAATATAATAGTAGGCTGATTATTGTGCTGAATTTATGTTAAATTAATACGCTACTCGCTTGAACTACAACAGATTATTCAAAACAAATAAATCATAAATTTGGTTAAATCCATCTGATCACCCTAGTTCGTACTTAGTAAAATATCATTCAACCAATCTATCCTACATGCCATGAAAAATACTTCCATCCTTTATGCGCTCCTCATTTTAATTTGTGCAGGTTGCTTCTCATCCAAAGATTATGTGACAGATTACGACTACAATTATCAAGCTTCTTTCAAAAAGTATAAAACTTTCGCGTTTGTTGTGCCTACGGAAAAAGACACCAGTATGATTTCGCCAGTATTAAGTGCTACTATTGGAGCTAGACTAGGTTCACAAGGTTTTAGGGAGCAAGACAACAAGCCAGACCTTTTGGTGAGTTATAAAATTTTCATGGACTCCATTAGATACCGTGGCTACGTTCAGCCTGAATTTGACTATTGGCTAAAGCGAGTAGGAACAGTACCCGAAACTGAAGAAGGCGAACTTGACAAAGAGCAGGAAAAAGATGAAACCTATAATCAGGTGAGGTATAGCCAAAACCAAGGAATGCTGGTAATTTATGTGATCGACAGCAAAAGGGGAAATACGATATGGCAGGGATATACCGCCGCCAATTTTGATTCTGAGTCTCCTAACTTCCAATCAGATATCACCAGAGCTGCCTATCGAGTCATGAATGAATTCAAAGTTATCAATCGCCTTATGGAATGATAAATGAATATTTCTGAGTAAATTGATAATCAACCTGTGTAAGAATTCCACAGTTTTTCAAAAAGGCTCCAATTACATATTGGGGCCTGTTTTTTTTATAAAACATGTCTCAACTGACTGCATTCAAGCCTTTGATGGGCATTTAAGCAAAATCGAAATTTATTTTCAGTTGTGGCAATTCCTTTGAAATGGTTGATTCAAATACAAAGAAATTAACTATGAAAAAATCACTTATTGTTATAGGACTTTTGAGCGCCACAGTGATGGTGTCATGTGTTTCTAAGAAAAAATACACTGAGCTAGAAGGTAATCTTTATAAAACACAAACCGAATTGGCGACGACTGAGCAAGAAAAGGCTGAGTTGGAAGAGAAAATGCAAATCATCGAGAATAGAGTTGCTGAGTACAATTCAAGAATCAATTCTCTTCGTGACACCAATGATGCATTGACTATGCAAAATGATGGTATGCTAAGTATAGATGGGGCTACAGTGATGTCCAAAAATTCTAAGGAGAAAATGAAGCAAACCTTGGCGAATGTAGATCAGGCAAAACTTGCTCAAGCACAAACTTTGGAAGATTCTGTAAACCTTGCTGTAGAATATAACCTTAAGAAAAACATTACAGAAACTACCGTAGATGGTGAGGAAGATGATGTCAATATCAGTATTGATCAGACAGTAGTGATGATATCTGTTTCAGACAAACTTCTTTTCAATACAGGTAGCTATAGAGTAAATACTAAAGCTGATCCCTTGCTACAGAAATTGGCTGAATTGATCAATGCAGAACCTAGCCTTCAGGTGATGATAGAAGGACATACTGATCCAAGAACTATTTCTACTGGTGTAGTTCAGGATAACTGGGATCTTTCTGTGAAAAGAGCGACAAGTATTGTAAGAAGACTTCAAGAGCAATTTAATGTTGCACCTGAGAAAATGATCGCTGCAGGTAGAGCTAGCTATATGCCAATTGTAGAAAATGATACACCTGAAAACATGGCGATCAACAGAAGAACAAGAATCGTTTTGATCCCAGATTTGGACATGTTCTTTGCAATGCTATAACTTAAAAACCACCGATATTCTTTAACCACCACAACCGAAAAGCAGGCCAATTGGCCTGCTTTTTTTGGTTTTCATTTTTCGTGAGAAATAAAAAGGATTGACGAAAGCCACAGCTTGATCAATTATTAAGGGCATTGGGCTTGATTTATTTCTGATTATTTCATCTTGTAAACGCACTAGTAAGACACGAAATTATTTTTAGAAATTGGTATCTTTTGATAAAAAGATGCGATCAACTCAAAAATCAATTGACAATCTCTCCTACCAAATAATAGGGGCTGCAATAGAAGTTCATAAAAATTTGGGTCCAGGTCTTTTAGAAAGTATTTATCATAAGTGTCTAGCAATCGAATTAGCAACAAAAGACATAAAATTCGCAAGTGAATTAGTCATACCTATTGAGTACAAAAGTCACCTTTTAGACACCCAGCTCAAGTGTGACTTTTTGGTAGAAGAAAAGATAGTAGTTGAAATAAAATCTGTTTCTGAAATCCTTCCAATTCACCAAGCGCAGGTAATTAACTATCTCAATTTATTAAAAGCGCCAAAGGGAATACTAATAAATTTCAACGTGGTAAACATTTTTCATAATGGTCAAAAAACGTTCGTCAATAAGTATTACGACAGACTTGATAATGGATGACCTTTTAAAAGAAAGTCCCTTACGCTAGCTGAACAAATAAAAACCACATAGGAGTCACATAGGAAAGCATAAAGATTATATGGCTAGAAGGGAGATCAATTTCAATCTCCAAACTTTGAGCACTTTGTGACTTTATGGTGAATAATGGTTACCACAAAGTCATAAAGGGAGCAAAGATTATGGCTTGAGCGAAAATCTTTATGCGCGGAAAAACTATGATCCTATGTGGTTAAAATATGCTCACCACATAGATAGATAGCAAACATAGCTTGCTAAATGCGATAGAAATACATTTCCTATGAAACCTATGTGGCTATGTGGTCAAAAAAAACCTTTCCGCTTTTAAAAAAACTAAAGAAAAATCTATCCTCATTTCCCCTCAACTTCAAAAGTTATTAAACCACCTAGGAGCCACATAGTAAACATAGTTTGATAAATGAGACAGAAATACGTATCCTATGATATTTATGTAGCTATGCGGTAAAAATCCTACACCACTCATTCCAACACCTCTAAGGTGCCCAGAGCATGCTGCATCAATACTTCTTGGAAATACAAAGTATAAACTGCCTGTGCCTGATCAGCTTGAGCGCTTACTAGTTGTTGGTTAGCTGTTGCCAAGTCTACGAAATTGGAAATACCCAGCCGAAAACGCTCTCTAATTGCATTTTGTGCTTCTGTAGCCGCTAGAACCTGAATTTCAGTATTCGCTTCTTTCTTTACCGCTGCCAAATAATTTTGGTGTGCAAGTTTCACATCTTGATATATTTTTCTGTCAAACGATTCCTTTTGCAAGACCTGATTTTTATAGGCAACCCTACTCCTACTTACATCTAGCCTTGTCTGGAAATTATTGAAAATCGGTATTGAAAGACTAAGTCCTAATGTATTTTGAGGATATACTTTCAAAAGTTGATCCCCAAGATTTCTATCATCCAAGGAGGTAAAGAAGGTATTGTAATTATAAAACGCACCTATTCTTGGATAATACATAGCCTTGATCGCCTGCATGTCTTTTTTGAAAGAGGTAACCAAAAGCTCCTGTTGTATACGATCAGCCCTATTTATCTGAGCTATATCATACAACTCAGGCATATCCATTTCTGCAAATCTCAAGCTTTCAATTCTTGGATCTACTGACTCCAATAGCGGCATGACTCCCGGCTCAAGTTGCAGATACTCCGACAGATCCCAAACATCATTTTGATACTGCAATTCCGAATCTACAATCACGGATTCCAGCCTAGCTACTTCTGACTGCTGATTGTATTTATCTGACAACGTTCGCAAACCTGCCTCAACGAATCCTTCAATTTGTCTTAACTGTTCCTTTTGATTATCTAGATTTTGCTGGGAAATCCTTACCAATTCCTCATCCAAAAGCACTTGAAGATACCGTCTTGCCACTTCGAACACCACTTGTTGAGATGCTCTGTCAAGACCTTTTTCTCCAGCATCATAAGCAAGCTTCGCGGATTGAGTATCCAGTATCCTTCTTCCGGAATTGAAGATTGGCATGTTCATATTCAGTCCCGCACTGACTACCTCGTTTTTTACATTGGTCACCACTATCTCCCCCTCTATCTGCTGAAACTGCTGTCCAGCCTGCCGGGAAAAGGAGCTATTAATATTAGCATTAGGAAGATGGGAAAGAAGAGCCGACTGCTTTTGTAGCTTTAACACTTCCATATTATTGAACTGGGTCTGGTAATCCACATTTGCAGCCAAAGCCAGATCCACTGCATCTCGGAAATTAATCTTTAATGTATCCTGAGCCTGGATAGTGCCTGCCAACAGGATTGAAACAATCAGAACTAAATACTTCTTATACATGAATAATCGCTTCATCTTTTTCTATTTTACCATCCAGCATATCAATTAATCGCGTGCCGTAATCCGCATTCTCTCTAGCGTGAGTTGCTTGAATAATTGTTGTTCCTTCACGGTGCAATTCCTGGAAAATTTCCATGATTTCCTTAGCTTGACCAGAGTGCAGATTGCCCGTTGGCTCATCAGCAAGAAGTACACGCGGTTTTCCTGCCACTGCCCTTGCAATACCGACTAGCTGTTGTTGTCCTCCTGAAAGTTGGGCAGGAAAAAGGTCTTTTTTCGCTACCATATTAAAGCGGTCAAGAAGATTCGCGATGATACTTTTGCGCTCGTTGGAAGACACATTTCTGTACAAAAGTGGCGTCTCGATATTCTCATACACAGTCAATTCATCAATCAGGTGATAGGCTTGGAATATGTATCCAAACTCACTTTTATGAAGTGACGCGCGTTCACGCTCCCTCATGGATTTGATGCTCCTATCACCAAAAAAATAATCTCCATCATAATCCTCATCAAGCAAACCAAGAATATTTAGGAGAGTGGATTTCCCTGCTCCGCTTGGTCCCATCAAGGTGATAAATTCCCCTTCATTGATAGTAAGATTAACGCCTTTTAGAATAAACACACGCTGAAAACGCGATTCTATGTATTTATCAATTTCTTTGAGTTCGATCATTTTTTATTTAAATCAGATAATTATTCACTTTTTAATGTTTTGGAAGGATTCAATGAAAAGACTTTCCAACTTCTATAACTAATCGTCAATCCCGCCAGCAATAATACCAGTAAAATCGATAAAACATATGGCCATGGCGAGAATGAAACACGATTTGCAAAGGACTGCAGCCATGCATCACTAAACCAAAGCCCAAATCCAACTGCCAATACTGATGCTACTAAGAGCAATTTGAAAAAATCAGATGCCAATACAGAAACGACATCCTTTTGAGTAGCTCCAAGCACTTTTCGGATACTTATTTCCCGTGTTCGACGAAGTGCTACATAAGAGACTAAGCCAAACAACCCCATACATGCAATCAAAATAGCTATGCCCGAGAACAGAGTAAAAATCACATCTACCCGCTCTTCTGATCGATAAAGCTGAGCATACTCCTGATCTATGAATTTGTAGTTGAATGGTCGCTCGGGGACAAACTTTTTCCAAACCTCCTCAAGCGTAGCAAGGGTAGCAGCGGGATTTCCGGCAGGTATTTTCACCAGAAGCACGTGCGCATTTCCCTGATCCTTAAATATCCCCAACGGACCAATCTTTTCATGCAAGGAGTTAAAATAAAAATCCCCTACCACCGCTTTGATTCTTGCATCTGAAAACCCAAAATTTACCGTTTTTCCAATGGCCTCTTCAGGATTCCAACCCATTTCCTTGATAGCCGATTCATTGAGAATAATCGGAACCAGATCTTCATTATCATTAGCCTCCTCCCTATTGAAATCATTTGCATTGAGATCAGTACCTGCGAGAATCGCAAGGTTTAATGTTTTGACAATATCTTCATCAGTGGAATATCCCGTAATCATAAACTCGCGCTGATTGTCTCCACCCGGAAATATCCTATATCCAGCCTTGATGTGTACTGGTATATCTCCAGCAAGGGCTATGGAACTCGCAGCACCACTTCTCAGCATTTCAGCCTTCATGGTTTCTGCTACGTTTCGCATATTGTAGTGATAGGGTAATGCTACTACTTGTTCCCTATCGTAGCCCAAACTGACATTTTGCATGTAGTCCAGTTGGTTTTTTACAATAAAAGTAGCAATCAGCAACCCGATGGAAACAAAGAACTGGAACACCACCAGAGACTTTCTCACCCAAGCTCCTCCACCCATTTTCGTTTTATTTGCCAGCGCTTTGATCGGCTCCATGCCCGACAAAATCAAAGCTGGATACATTCCTGCCAACAAGCCAACAATCACTATCAATCCTACCATAAAGCCGAGCCCTCGGAGATTCATTAAAGAATCTGTGCTTAGCGGGACACCACTGATGGCTGAGAAATTGGGTAGAATCAAATACATACACACAACACTCAATACCGTAGCTGCAAAAGTGAGTAAAATAGATTCGGAGACGAACTGACCAAACAACTGTCCTCTGCCTGCCCCCATTGCTTTGCGAAGCCCTACTTCCTTATTGCGCTCGGTAGCTTCTGCCGTGGCCAAATTCACATAATTGATAATCCCTATTGCAATAACCAACAAGGCAACTATTCCGAATATATATAAGTAGCGAATGTCAGTTCCGGGCTTGATACTACCGAGCGATTGGTCACCCAAATGTATTTCACTGACCGGTTGCAGGTGGAAAAACGTTTTATAGCCATATTCAGCCAGTTCTTTTCCAATATATTTTTCCTTGATTTGTTCTACTTTGGCCTGAAAAGCAACCACATCCGTTCCGGATTTCAGCTTCACATAAGTGTAGTAATTGCTTGGAGACCATTCTGGATTTTTTCCATGTCTGTGCGATTTGAAAGATGCCAAAAAATCAAATCCCATGTGACTGTTGCTCGGAAAATCTTCCATCACTCCGGACACGGTAAAATCATTCCCTTCCACCTTCATTATTTTGCCGACGGCGGATCCTGCATCACCAAAATAGCGTTCAGCAGTACTCTTAGTTAAGACCAGGAGATTTGGTTCTGACAGTACCTGGGTAGGATTGCCTGACAAAAGATCAAAGTCAAATACGCTGAAATAGTTTTCATCTGCATAAGCAAAGGATTGCTCTTCCTGATTTCCCTCACCGCCATCTATCAGTACTGAAGAGAAAATACTAAGGTCAAAAACCAATGTGCCTGTCTCCACATCCGGGATTTCCTCTATAAGTGTAGGAATCAGACTGGAGGGAGTGGAACTGACTAACTGGCTTTCTCCTTCAGAAACGAACTCCTGATTGAATTTATATATGCGTTCATAATCCGCATACATTTTATCATAACTCCATTCGTGCTGGATATATAGGCAGATAGCCAAAAAACTCACGATGGCTACCGTCAATCCAAAAAGATTGATGCCCGTGTACAGTTTACGTTTCTGCAAATTGCGAAAGGATATTTTAAGATAGTTTTTCCACATAAGGCACTGAATTGAAATATTGGAAAATTCAAAAGACTTGTCTGCAGTGGCAGATTTGAAGATTAAATATTTCTAACTTTTAATTCTATTCGCAAGTGCCTGGGTTGCCTGCTTTCCAACACACCGGGACTGCGTCTGAATACTTCCTCCCTACTCTTTTCCACTATTATGCCACAAAAAAATGCCTCTGAATAAACTCCAGAGGCATTTTTATACTTTTAACAGGATTACTATCTCGAACATTTTTGTTCGCCAGCGAACAAAGACAATTTCAAATTTTCAATAATCAATGTTCAAAGCCCAAGTTTTAAGCATCAATACTTACTTCTTCATACTAGCTACAATTCTTAAAACTTACGATACTTTCCTTTCAGGAATTTGTTCGCTTTCTTCTCAGCAAACTTCGCTTTCTTACTATTCCAGTGCAATGTCTCGTTAGGGAATCGGCCTGCAATCACTCCAAGCAAAATAGTTTCTGTCAGTCTAGATGCATAAGAGAATGGCGCAGTGGTTTCACCCTTGCCTAAGCAGGCATCTACAAACTGGTGGTAGTGCTTCTTGCTTTCGGAATCGTAATCTTTCACAGGCTTGCCCAGATTGAATGATTCTATGTCCATTTCCACATATTCACCATCCACTATTTTTCGTGGCAACTGTTGGAAATGTGGTAACAATAGTCTCCCATTTTCACCCATAAACATTGCGCCTTGATCAGGTAATTCATCTCCATTTGGAAGAACCAAATCCTCATGAGCCTCCGGAGCACCGATTCCATCATACCAAACCCATTTTAAGGTCTCTGCAGTGTGCTTAGTACCAGGAAATTCATAGGTCACTACATTGTTTGCAGGAAATCCAAATCCGGTAGGTTCACGACACTCATTGATAATCGTACGGGGAACGTCTAGTTCAAGCGCATTGTATGGTGTGTCAAAAATATGCACTCCCATATCTCCAAGGGTACCACAACCGTAATCCAATATCTTTCTCCAGTTTCCAGGATGGTAATACCCTTCTTTGTATGGACGCTCTGGTGCAGTTCCTTGCCACAGATTCCAGTCCAGACTAGCAGGAACAGGATCAGATCCTTCTGGCTCAGGCCCATCATAGCCCCAGTCTTTGGGTGACCAAGCACGAACGGTATGAACTTTACCGATAATTCCAGACTGAATAAGTAAAGTCGCCAATTTATAATCATAAAAAGAATGAACCTGAATACCCATCTGCGTTACTAAGTTCTTCTTAGCAGCAAGCTTATTCATTTTTCTAGCCTCACTCACATGGTGGGTCAATGGCTTCTGACAATATACGGGCTTATTCATTTTCATAGCCATCATGGATGCAGGTGCATGCGTATGATCTGGTGTAGAAACTATCACAGCATCGATCTCATCGGACATATCCTTCAATAGATCACGATAATCAGCATATGTCTTTGCGTTTGGATGAAGTGCCTTTGCATTGGCCATCATTGCCGAATCCACATCGCAAAGTGCCACCACATCCACCAGCTCATGGGAAGAAATAGCATCCAGATCAGCCATTCCCATCATTCCAAGTCCAATATGAGCCGTTCTAAGGCGTTCGCCGGCATTTAATCTGGCCAAAAGTGAGGGAGCTAAAGCAGCGCCCAACAATCCGAAGCCACTCTTTTTGACAAAGTCTCTACGATCAATACTCTTAATGTTCTTACTCATGTTTTCAGTGAATTTATTACTGGGTTATTTTATAGTTCTTTGATACTAATACTTTTAAAACGGACTACATCACCATGACCTAAAAAGCCAATATGTCCCGAACTTCTCTGCAATCCCGGATGATCTTTGTGATCTAATGTACCGTTTTTACTTGCTTCTAGATAATCACCATCTAAAATCATCTCTCCATTGAGAATAATTTTAATGTGAGGATGATTTACAATCACTTCCTGGGTATTCCATTCGCCTACAGGCTTGAGAAATCCGCGCTTAGCAGGTATGACCCCATATACAGAACCATGGAATTGGTACGCTTGAAGTTCGGAATACTTCTCTGCAGTATTGTCCAAGATTTGAAGCTCCTTTCCCACATAAGCTGCATCTCCGTCTAATGGAGCATGGATTCCGAGCCCGTTATTGGCTCCGGGAGTGAGTTGAAACTCAAAGCGAAGAATAAAATCCCCATACTCCTTCTCAGTATAAAGATTTCCTCCACCAGTACCCTTGGGGTCAATCACAATCATTCCATTTTCTGCCCGGTAAGAACTTTTATTTCCCACCCAACCATCCAGGTTCTCGCCATTGAAAAGTTTGACAAAGCCTTCATCTGTGCTGCTTTTTTGCGAACTGCACGAGTGCAAGACAGCAGCTAAAACAAAAAGTGCAAGAAAGACAACAGAATTTGATTTGGACATAAAGGGTTATTGAAAGAGTAAACTGTGAATAATCCTGATTACTAGAACGCAATTTAAGGTTTCATGCCAATTTTGGGATAAAAAACTTAATTAAAAATTTTATTTACTTCTAAGGTTATTTATTGATTTTTTTGGAAAAGATGGATTTTTGGGAGTACAACGAATCATGTAACAAGTGTAAGGTAGTAAGGCTTATTTTATGGTGGGGAAAATGTCCTATTGGTAGGACGAATAATTATTAGCCCTTACATGAAATCATATCCTGAAGAAAATTAAGTTCGACCCATTCTGGGTCGAGGTGAACCTATCCCATCATATCAAACCATGGGTTGCACCCATGGCTATTCAGAAGTTCGATCCTTTCAGGATCATTTCGAAAGGCGGGATCTACGGATATCACATCAAACATTATAACCACGAAGTGGTCCAACTTTTCAATAACCGCGGGTGCAACCCGTGGATACGTGGAAAAGTTATTGAAAACGTCAACCCTGAAAGGGGTTGAACAATTGTTTAAAATCTATCACAAATCTCACGTCGTGAGACACTTACCGTCAGGATCATTTTTTGTTCTTTTTCGTATCACAATCCACTGGTATATTGAAATCAAATGGAGAAGAACGAAGCAGAAAGCTATTTCAAAGGGCGTGGATCGCAGATCAGAACGGACAACAAATTCCTCAAGTATCGCTATGTCAGCGAGCATATTGAGGGACTTGACGAACCTTTAGTCCAATTACCACAGACCAAAGTCTATCAAGAACATTCCAAAAGCATCGTAAATAAAATTGAGAGCCCAGACTTAGGCATGATGTATTCATTGAACCCGTACCAAGGTTGTGAACACGGATGCAGTTATTGCTATGCAAGAAATACCCATGAATATTACGGACTTGATGCCGGACTTGACTTCGAAAGCAAAATAATAGTAAAAGCTAATGCTTCTCAGCTTTTGGAAAAGTTGTTTCACAAAGCAAGCTGGAAACCTGTCCCGATCAGTGTTTCGGGAAATACAGATTGCTATCAGCCGCTGGAACGTAAGATGGAATTGACCAGAAGTTTGCTGAAAGTCTTTGCCCGCTACCGCCATCCTGTTGGTATGATCACCAAAAACAGTCTGATTTTACGGGATAAAGATTTGCTCCAAGATTTAGCCCAGGATAAGCTGGTCAAGGTTTTTATTTCTATCACATCGCTGGATGAAAATGTGAGACGTAGAATGGAACCGCGAACGGCCAGTGCTTCCAAAAGGCTAAAAACCATAGAAGAACTTTCCATAGCAGGTATTCCCGTGGGAGTCATGTGCGCTCCCATCATACCCGGTCTCACGGATCATGAGACTCCAGCCATCCTCAAAGCTGCCGCAGATCACGGAGCACTTACGGCAGGGATGACCGTAGTTCGTCTTAACGGAAGTGTTGGCCCTATTTTCGAAGATTGGATTCATAAAAACTTTCCTGACCGAGCCCATAAAGTAATAGATCAAATCTGCTCCATGCACGGTCAACTCAATGATTCGCAGTTTGGAAGACGGATGCGGGGCGAGGGCAAAGTAGCTGAGATGATTAATCTGCTATTTACTACTTCAAAGCGGAAATATTTCTCTGGACGTTCCTTTCCGGAATATGACCTGACTAAATTCAGGAGGGGTGGGAATTTGAATTTGTTTTGATCTTTAAGAGTACAAAGTATCCTTAATCTCCGTCGTTGCGAGGCTTAAAGCAGAAATTTGATTTTAATGCTCATATCATTAATCCGAAGCAATCTGATAGGTAATAGTCAGATTGCTTCGTCGTACCTCCTACCGATGACGATGAAAATCAGAAATCCCAAATCACAAATCCGAAATCGCATCACTCACTCTTCAGCACCTTTGCCGGATTTGTCTGAGAAGCCACATAGGAATGAATCCCGACAATAAGCAGACAAATCACCATCACACCCAATCCCGCTGCTGCAAATATCAAATAAGGCATGTCCACCCGGGTATTGAAGCCATTTAGCCAGTCATTGAGAAAATAATATGCAGGGAATACAGCGATTAGAAATGAAACTCCCACCAAAATCATATATTCTTTGGAGATCAGAAAAAGAATCTGCTGTAGAGTTGCTCCCAAGACTTTTCTGATGCTGATCTCTTTGGTCCGCTGGGCAATCGTGAAACTGGAAAGACCAAACAAGCCCAGACAGGAAATCAAAATCGCCAAGCCACAGGCAAAGCCTAAAACATTTTTGATTTTCACATCTTCCTGATAGAATCGCTCTATCTGGGTATCCAAAAAATTAAAAGATGCCGACTCATAAGGATAAACGCTTAGATAAATCTGCTCCAATCGCTGTTTAGCCGCAGCCAAGTTTTGATCTGAATTCAGCTTTACATTCACCGTCTGAAAATATTCCGGATTATAGGTAAAAAGCAATGGGCGAATTCCCTCTCTAAGTGTCCTGGAATGAAAATCTGCTACCACTCCGATGATTTCCCTCTGCTTTTCGCTATATCCGATTTTTGCTCCTACCGCTTCTTCCGCACTTGCGAAACCAGCTTCCCTGACAAATTGCTCATTGACCAATATTTCTTCCTCCCTATCTATTCCATCTGAGCCCGCTACCAGCGGGATGCCATTTACCCGCACAAAGGCAGAATCCACATTCATCACCTGTATATAAATATCCTTCTCAGTCGTGTCCACAGGCACTTTAGCATCCGATGTCCACAGGCTCGTGGACGATACCAAACTACCGCTCAGACTGGCACTTTGCACCATAGTCTCTTGATTAAAGCGATCCTGAAGCTGAAGCATTTTATCAGGATCCGACATAAATGGAAGAAAAGCGTACACTACGGCTTCCTTTTCAAACCCCAGCGGCTGACTAGTCACATATTTCAGCTGATAGTTCAGTACCAAAACCAAAATGATAAAAGCAATAGAAGATGACAATTGAATGACAGTAAGGTTTTTTCTCAAAAATACTCCCACAGAAAATTTACCGCTCTTGATCAATTCCCCCTTCAAAGCCCGCTGAGGATCATAGCTAGAAAGAATCAGAGCTGGATAAATCCCCGTAATCATGGAGATCAAAACAGGAAACCCTCCATAGAAAAGGATGTTGTAAATAGAGAAGTATTCTATGTTGAAATTCGTCGGAAGATAGTCTGCAAATAGCACTTTGATTCCTTCTACAAATGCCATTGCTAGGATGGTACTGAACAAGACGATCAAAAATGTCTCTGCGAGAAATTGAGTGATCAACTGTAAGCGGGTTCCTCCAATGGTTTTTCTTATCCCTACTTCCTTAGATCGACTTATTGCTTGGGCAGTTTCAAGGTTTACAAAGTTCAGAACTGCCAGCACCAGAATGATCAAACCTATTAGAATCAAGCCATTCAGGAAAACTTTAGAAACGTTGTCATAGGAATAATTCTCTCCAAAATGCATTTCGGATAGTGGCTCTGTGAAAAAACTTGTGCCATACCCACTATCCTCTTTAGCCTCCATATTTTTCGCAATCAATGGCTTAAACGCCTCATCTACTGACTCATTAGCTACTCCTGCAGCTAGTTTGACAAAAAGCTGACTGCTTGAATTGACCGATGTCCAGTCATGCAGACCATACCATTCTATTTGTTCTTCTGTTCGAATGCTACTAAAGGATATGAAATCTGTAAAAATAAAGTCTGTATTTACTTTGTAGTCGGCAACTACGCCCGTCACTTTAGCATAGATAGAATCAGAATCCGCGAACATCAACTCCTGTCCCAGGACATCAGAAGCTTCAGAACCTGGGAAATACTTATGCAAACTTGCTTCGGAGATCACTACGGATTCAGGTTGGAGTAAAGCTGTTTCAGGATTTCCTGCTAGCCATTCTCTCGGAAAAACCTTAAAGAATCCCTCATCCGCAAAAGTGACCTTATCTGATCTTCCAAACACTTTACCTGAAGAAGGCAAGGCAATCAAAGTCTGACTCATAGTATAAAGCCTGCCTTTTTCTTCTATTCCCGACACTTCCTCTTCTATTATTTCGCCAAGTGGACCCGGAGTCCCTGAATTAGGAAAAATTCCCTCATTGCCCCAATCCGTCAGGGTATTAATGCGGAAAATTCTTTCTTTATCCGGATGAAAGCGGTCAAAACTATAAGAATGCGTCACCACATTGAAAATCAGAAAGCAGATCGCTATGCCTATGGATAAACCCAAAATATGGATACCCGTCCTCAGCTTATTTCTTCTTAAGTTCCTGGAGGCTATTTTAAAGTAGTTTTTAAGCATTTTATTCGAATTGAAAATTGGAAAATTGAAATATTGGAAGGTTCATTTTATCCGTCATTGCGAACGAGGTACGAGCGAAGCAATCTGTTCCGTAAAAGAGATTGCTTCGTTCCTCGCAATGACGAAAACCCACTTTCTCTATTCATCCTTCAGCGTATCCACTGGATTCATTTGGGTTGCCCTGAATGATTGGGCAGAAACTATTGCGATAGTAAACGCAATTCCTGCAAATCCCAGCAAAGTAAAATTGAGCCAAGATGGCCATTCTTTCACCGCAAACTGCTCAATCCATCCTTGCATAAAGTATAGACTCAGCGGCAATGCCACCAGTACACCCACAAATGTAATAACTAGGAATTCTTTGTTAAACATCCAGGAAATACTCCAGCTAGAAGCTCCCAGTACTTTTCGGATACCTATTTCTTTGGTACGTCCAGCTATACTCAGTGCTGCCATCGCAAATAAACCCATCGCTGCGATTAGAATGGCAATGCAAGCAGCCAATAAAACCATTTTTCCAAGCCGTTCATCAGCTATGTATTGTTTTTGAACTGTCTCATCCAAAAAACTAAAGCTAAACGTCTCCAAGGGAAATACACGCTCCCATTCATTTTCCAGCAACATTCTGAAAGATTCGAAGTCAGTACCGTTGCCTTTCACCATCACCTTTGGATTAGTAGAAGAATGGATCATTAGCATGTTTATTCCACTAAATATAGTCTCCGGACTTTTCGCCAGAATTACCGGTTCTATCTCCTTATACAAAGAATTATGATTGAAATCTTTCACTACCCCCACAATTTCATGATTACCGATTCTCGTGCTGGGCAAAAATTCTCCCAGCGGATCAACCCAGTTCATCGCTTTGGCAAAAGTCTCATTGATCAAAACCGCACTGCTGTCCGATCCTGGCTGGGCATTGAGGTCACGCCCTTTCGCCATTTCCAGCCCCAATGTTTTCACATAATCCCCACCCACAAAATTCAAACGGAAATTGAACTGTTTGCCATCTTCCGTCGGGAAACCACCATCCCAAAATGCATCGTCTCCATAGGTAGCAATGGTAATTCCAGCAGATTGGACTTCAGATCTTCCTGCCAATGCCTGTCTGTACTTTTCTGCCTGGGCAAAGCCTGCATTTATCGACTTTACAAAACTGGTGCTTGGCACATCCGCCACATCGACCAGTATGACCATATTCTGATCAAAACCCAGGTCATAATCCTGAATTGCTTCCATCTGATTCACCATAATCAAGGTAGAGGCAATCAACAAGAAGGAAATGAAAAACTGAAATGCTACCAATCCCTTACGAAGTGCCTGCTTGCCAAAGCGTATAGAGAGATTTCCCTTCAGCACTTTGATTGGCTTCAGACTGGACATGAAAAAGGCCGGATATGCACCTGCCATTGCCGTAATCAAAACCACCAAACCAACTAAAATGAGAATCTGTGAAGGACCATACACCAGATCGAGTTTCTTATCAAATAAATCATTGAAAGTAGGGAGTAAGGCCTCTGCCAAGATCAATCCGAAAACCAATGCCGATATCGTGGTCAAAAATGCCTCTGTCAAAAACTGAAAAACCAACTGGCTGAAATCTGCTCCCATGGTCTTGCGCACCCCCACTTCTTTGGCCCGGGTGACAGATCTGCCTATCGCCATGGTTGTGAAATTGATACAGGCAATCAGCAGAATCAAAAATGCAATCCCTGCCAATATCCAAAGCAACGATGGTCGGGTGGACTCTACCATTCCAGAATCAGGATTCTCTGTCAAGTGCATTTCTGCTATGGGCTGAAGAGTAAATAGATACTCTCCTTTTTTATACTCTTCGCCAAGCACTTTTTGCATCATTGCTTCCACACCAGCCTCCAAGGATGCTTTGGACTGTGCTTCATTGAGCTTCACATAGGTATCACCATAGACATTAAACCAAGAATCCTGATTTTCCTTTCCTACGCTAAAATCAAGATTTTCATCGTTCATCAGCACCTCAAACTTAATACTGGAGTTGGCAGGAAGATCTTTCAGAAGACCTGTTACCTGATATGCTTCATAGTTGTCCCCCATTAGCATCCGCATAGATTTTCCAATAGGATCTGCTTCGCCAAAGTACTTTTTAGCAACCTCCTGAGTGATCACTACACCGAACTTATCCTGCAAAACCTGATTTTTATTTCCTTGGAGCAACTCAAAACTGAAAATCTCAAGGAAATCAGGACTTACCATCAGGTATTGTTGATTTTGGGTAGTCTCTTCGTCCAGATAAGCTTGGGCCGACCCACCAATCATACGTGTAGTGTGAGTCACTTGCGAGAACTCATTTGCAAAAGTAGGCGCAGTGATAATCGGTGTGGAAAATGATGATTGAGCCTCCCCTTCCTCGATCTGATGACGTTCGATTCTGAAGATCTTATCACTTTCACTATGAAAATCATCAAAGTTGCTTTCAAACTGAACAAAAAAGAAAATCAACGTGCTAACTCCCAGACCGAGTGTTAGTCCAATCAAATTAATTCCTGTGTGTAATTTGTTTTTGGTCAGATTGCGAATGGCGATTTTTAGGTAGTTTTTCCACATTGGAATAGTGTCAGTTATAAATTCAAGTGAATTATAATTCTAGGTTTAATCATCGGAGTGAATGTATACAGATATCAAATTTCTGTGCCATTCATAAATAGCCAAGAGAGGCTTATTTCGCCTTAAAAGGCATCAAATCGAAAATTCAATCGGACGATTTTGTTCGCCAGTGGGCAAAGCTTCTAAATTAGTATTCAGTTGCCCTATTCAGTCGCCTTCAGAAAGGTCTTATCTATGACAGTGATGCGCTTGAAACCTGAGAAAAGCTGGTGATCACCTGTCTCAACAGTATGAACTTCTCTACTCGCCACCAGTTGGAATGCAGAAATGGTAAGCCTACAATAGGACATTAGTCCTGAAGATTTTTAATTTTACTTTCTGTCACTTTCAATATATTCCCAACATGTCAAAAACTGACTTGAACAGCCTGAAAAAAATCTCTAGCAACACCCAAGATAGAAGAGCATTTTTGCAGAAAAGCACCTTAGCAGTGATGTCCGCGGTTTTTGGTGCGGATATAGTCCATGCTGCCACTATGCCCAAAGGCTATGTTCCTGTTGCACTGCCAGCGGATTTTGATCCTATGAAAGGGAAAAGTGAAGGGATGATCATCCGCAATGATAAGCCATGGAACGTCGAGCCTGCGCCACATTTATTAAATGATCCGATTACGCCATTTGCAAGCATATTTATCCGAAACAATGGATTGATTCCTGAGGATATCGATGCGACAAACTGGACACTTACGATAGGCGGAGAATCTGTGGTGAAAGAAAAAACCTACAGTTTGGATGAGCTCAAAAAGAAATTCAAATCCTATACTTATCAGTTAACTCTTGAATGTGGCGGAAATGGTCGAGCTGGTTTTTACCCTCCAGCATCCGGAAATCAATGGGGAGAAGGTGCTGTTTACTGTTCGGAATGGACTGGTGTAAGACTGAAAGATGTTTTGGCTGATGTGGGCATCAAATCCGATGCAGAATACATTGGCTATTACGGAAAAGACAAACACCTTAATGGTGATCCTAACAAAGTGGTGATCTCCCGTGGCGTACCTATTGATAAAGCTATGCAGGATGAAACGCTGCTGGCATGGTCGCTAAACGGGAAAGACATTCCGCTGGCACACGGCTATCCACTTCGATTGGTTTGCGGAGGCTGGCCGGCTTCAGTTTGCGGCAAGTGGCTGCACAAACTAGTCGTGAGAAATAAGGTACATGATGGAGAGAAAATGATGGGCGATTCCTACCGGGTACCAAAATACCCAGTAGCACCAGGTGAAAAAGTACCGGATGAGGATATGAAAATTATTGAGTCCATGCCTGTGAAATCGATTATTACTTACCCTAAATCAGGAGCGATGTTTGGTACTTCCAAAAAATTGACCGTTCAGGGTCACGCTTGGGCAGGAGAGTATGAAGTGCGTGAGATGGAGGTGACTACAGATTTTGGAGCCACTTGGCAAAAATGCAATCTGAAAAAACCTGCAAATCGACTTGCATGGCAGCAGTGGTCTATAGATCTGGATTTCCCTCAGCCAGGTTATTACGAGATCTGGGCAAAAGCCACAGATGATCAAGGCATCTCCCAGTCTATGGTAATCCCAGGATGGAATCCGAAGGGATATCTAAATAATGCCTGTCATAGAATAGCAGTAAAAGTAAGCTGAAATCCATGAACAATATCCCAAACAATAAACCGGATCCTTCGGAGAAAGAAGGCCATCAGCTTTTCAATAAACTGACTAAATCTGTTGCTGGATTGCTAGGAATTGTAGTTCTTTTGGTAGGACTTGTTCTTTTATTGGTTTTCCTGCCGGAAATCTCTGCCAACCTAAGTTCAAATGCTACAGAAGGATCTCTTAAAATTCCAGAAACTGTAACTGATTCCACCACTCAACTTGTGGATGGCAAGGATGTGGCAACTGGACTTCTGGCAGGGGAAGGACTGGAATTAGTAAAAGCAAACTGCACCAATTGCCACTCCAGCGCCTTGATTCTGCAAAACAGATTTACCCGTGAAGGTTGGCACGCCAAGATCGTTTGGATGCAGGAAACGCAGGGGTTATGGGAATTAGGCGAAAGCGAATCTATTATTTTGGATTATCTGGCAGCAAACTACGCCCCAGCACCACCTCAGGGAAGAAGAATGCCGCTAAGTGGTATAGAATGGTATGAGCTAGAAGATTAGAGACTTCAGTTTAACTTTTTGGACAATTTTTCCATCCAAGACTTCCTGTCATCTACCACAAAATCATACTCACGGCCATCAACAGTTTTAACCCGTAGACCATTGTCAGTCAATTTTTCCGTCTTTTGCTCTTGAATATCTATAATGGTATCAAAAGGAATATCCGATTGCCCAGTACGAATATTGAGTTTATGGGATTTAAAAATCAACTTCTCATTCGTCAGGAAAAGCTTCCCTCCTACAGCTTCCTTTCCCCGGAATAAATTGGCAGGACCTTCAGTTTCTATTTCCTCGTCCGGATCCAACTCAGGGTTAATATTTTTTCCAAGGCTAATTGCAAATTTCCCAAAAAGATAAGGGAAACTAATTACCATAATTACCCCAAAGAATATGCCCTGAAAAACCAGACTTTTCCAGTTGTAAAGTTTCTCTTCCAATAAAAAATCAATAAGGAAAAGGCCTACCATAAAAGTGCCTCCCAACAAAACAGCTAACCCCACTCTCTTCTTCCAGTTCATTTGAATCATTTCAGTTTTCATCTCAAGTCATTTGTTAATTGGTTCTCAACTTTTCACACCCTTCCTTTTCAATTATATAGGAAAGATTGATAATCTTCCAGGCTTCCTCTTTCTTGATCAGGGTAAAGACATCCACGCCACAGTGAGAGAACTCCCCGTTTAGTCTAAACTCATACGGCACCCAAGCGATAGCCATTCCCCCGTGAATTTTCACATCCATGCTATATGCCTTTTCGAGGTAGGAATTCTTTGATAGAAAAGACTTCAGATCATCTTTAAAAAACCTAATTCTGTTTCTTGGTGGACTTACTGTATTATTAACTGTCCAGATCTGCCCTTCCATAAAAGCGACCTGCTTTAGCAATACGGTATCCTGCTTTTCTAAGGATTCAAAAAACTGATTGACTACTGCTTTTACAGCAGCTGCTTCCAGCTTATCAGTTTCTTGAGGAAAGCAATCAAAACAACTCAAAAAAGCTAAGAATAAAAATACTTTCTTCATGGTTTTAAAGATTTTCATTGGGTAATGGATCAATAGCGCTGTTGTCCAGTTTGTCGATTTCCTTCTTCACTTCGTCTTTCAGCGTTTAATCAATGTGTCCAACTCAATTGCGTCCGCAGTGTGGACGCAATTGGGAAGGTCCTGTAAAACTGCCTGTATCGTTGCAATTGACGAATAGAAAATCCACTACCAAACTGAGGTTGAAAATTTTCGGATATCGACTTAATTAAAAATTTGCCATAATCCACCCTTTCTTTGCCACTTTGCTCTTCCTCAAAAATTATTTTACCAATTTCCCAATACATGATCACCCACTCATGATCTACTGCACGGACCGTCTTCGCCTGAGCATTGGAAATTATATCCCGAATTTTAAAAAAAATGTCTCTACTTATTTCCATTGAATGACTTCGTCAAAAGTTGTCTTAAGAGTTAGGTATGTCCGTCTTTAAATATAACAATATCCAATTTTCCTAAAGACTCAAAAACTCAATACCAACTGGCTTTCTCATTCTTTGGAATACTTTAATTTTTGGAAAAGCTACCGTCAAAGTCAATCATGCTTCATGCAACAGTCTTTAAATTTCTTTCCGCTACCGCATGGACAGGGATCATTTCTCCCTATCGTTCTCCTCAGCTTGTTATCCCCTACCTGACTATTGGCCAGATCAGTCTGGAATACCGATGAAAGTACTGCATACAAGTCCGGGTGCTTTTCCTTGAAAAGCCGCGGTCGCTCAAAAAAGTACTCACTCGCGACAGCCAGAAACTCCTGTTTGTTTGTAGCGCCGTAAATATTAATATCACTCCTTCCGGCAAGCATTTCCTTTGTATTCTCACTGATCAAATGCAGCCATGGCAATACTGCCTGATTTTTCATAATCGTATGGGGAATCCCATCTATCTCACCGTCTTGCTTGTCAAACAAATGCACAAACTCATGAATACCCACATTCATTTTGTCGCTGGCATTATCAAAACCCTGATGCAAGGCAGGCTTGGAAAAGATCACTACATGATGCATCACTCCACCGCTTCCCACCATACCTGAGATATTCCGATCCTGCTCACTGAAATCATACTTCTCGGTGAACAAATCAGGATACAACAGCACCTCATGCAAACTGTTATACTCCCATTCGGGAAAGGCAAACACTGGGATAACTGCACTGCTGGCCACTAAAAGCCGATCTTCGTTATCCACCTTGGTTTTAATTCCGGTAATCCGCACCCGCTTCAGAAATCGCAGGATATCAGCTTCAAAAACTACTTGATTTTCCCTGGATAGAGAAGCATAGAAATTCACTTCTTCCAGCAGATAAAGTCTCCAGTCTTCTGGAAATACTTCAGGAACTTCAAACCCGCTTTTTATTCCTCTAGGGCGAAAAAGTAAATACAGAATTAAAGCGATGAATAATCCGACTAATGCTTTGATAATCAAGTGTTAACTGTTTTTAAGTAGAGAAAAAGGAAGGAATGGGTAGTGGCTCAAGCTATTTTCCATAAGCCAAACTTCTGAAAGTTACCAATTCCTTCCTTAGTAGGATTGCAATAATAGGGATAACCGAAACTTTATTTCTCCTTATGCTTTGGCTCCCAAATTAACCTCAAGAAAGAACTTAATCTTTCATTTCTTCTGCTCACCGGGATTCCTGCCACAATTCCTATCAGTAAGCTTTCTGTGACTTCTACACGCATTTGAGGCCTCATTATCATATCAAAATCACCACTGTCCAGAGTCTTGTTAAATTCAACTCCAATAAAATTTCTTGTCCCTGAAATCATGAAGTGAAAACTCGTATTTATATCATAAGTGGTATGAATTTTTTTTGTACTATAATTCTGTTCAATCATTGGGCCTGTGTAAATCAATGAGTGAAAATTACTGCCCCAACGCTTAGCAACCACCAAAAATGGGTTGTAAACATTTCCTTTTATCAACGGTTGACCGAAGTTTCTGAAATCTGACAACTCAAATTCATTGATGTAGCCTATTGCCATAGAAGTCGCAATTTTTTCATTGACGAAAAAAGACCATTGGGTTGCTAGTTTGACACTGTTCAGACTGTTTGAGGGAATGGAATCCTTTGGCGTTCCGTTAACTCCTGAATGAATTGTAAAAGGAAGCTCTACTTCAAAACCCAAGCGGTTGATCGGAGCCCATTCATATTCTATGAGTGCCTCATACGAGTCGAATTTCTCTCTGTCAGTCATACCAAGACCCAAGTTCCACTCCTTTTCGCCTTTTCTTGCCCCGAGGTCTCTTATCAAATCAATATAGAGTGGTTCAGCATGTAAAACCTTGTCAGGTTGTTTGTAGTTTTCTACTTGTTCGATATATATGCTGTCTTTTTCAGACTTAGTAGTTTGAGCAATAGCATAGTTGGAAGATGCCAAGACAATGCCCAGCACCATTATTTTTTTGATATTCATTTTTGATTTGTTGTTTTTGCACTACAAAAATTGTCCCAGCACCATTTAAGGTTTTGGGGATAGTCAAGTCATAAAAACAAATCAAATCTTGGGTGGAGGAGTATCGAGTTTTTGAAAGCCGTTTGCCAAATAAGCGTTATGGTCAGGAAGATTCTCTTTTGTCGTTTCAAAGAGTGAATGATTAAAACCTGATTCAACCGTGTGCGGGACGAATAAATCTATGCTAATAGTTGTCTTCTTGTTATGTTCCTCTGTGTCAGCGCCATCATATTCTTTAATTGCATCTTCGTAACCTAAAATTTTCTCGACAAAAATTTCAATGATACTTTCTTGGTCATTGATTGATAAATCTTCAGGAATATGTGCAGGGTGAGGGTCTGCCGTATCAGCGCTTAGGTTGAACAAATAAAGTCCCATCAGTACCCAAAGAATTTTGGTGTATGTGCTATTTCTTATTTGCCTAATCACAGCTCAAAACTAACACTCTTTTGTTGGTTGTCATTATCTTCATCCACGATGAATCACAACTATGATGATAATTTATCTATCCACTTCCTTAAGGATTGAAAAATAGCGGTTCAAGCTTCACCTAAACCGCTATTCTTCTATTGTTTTAGTTCCCATCCTCACACTCCAAATTGTCTTAAGTGGTGATCAGCGTGTTTATAGGCAAAAATCCCGATTTGCTCTTTTGTCATTTTCCCGAAAAAATCATGAATAAACCCGGCATTAGAAAAGTGTCCATACTCGGTAATCAAGTTTGCCCAAATATCTTTTTGTGCGTGTACATCACCTTCTTTCTCCTCCACCGAAAAGGCACTTCCGGAAGGCATATTCTTGGGCAATGGCCTATCGTCTTTAGTGTTACTCTTCAAGGCCATTTTCCCGAATATTTTCCCCAAAAACTCTTGCTTGTAAACGGGACTGTGTTTACCCAAAACCCACTCATCCCAAATAGTACAATGCTTCGTCATTTGGAAGACATTCATTTTCCCCCAGTGTGCAGAATTGTCGTTTTTCAAGGAATGAATCCGCTGTATCAATTCTTCCCTTGTTTCTTTTTCAAACACCGTTTTCATTGTCAAAATTAGATAAGGGTTGCAATGAAAAATAGTTACCGGAATCATCCTTAAATAGGGCTTCTGTTCCATAGAATTCCTTTTTTGGAGGTTTTATAAACTCCACTCCTTTGGTTTTCAACTCTTCATAAGTAGCATAGATGTCGTGACAGGTGAGCACACCACAGCCGAATATGCCTTTTTTGATAAGATCAATTAAGGTTTCTGCTATTTCTTTTGGAAACATTTTACTCACCTTCACCGGGAAAAGGACTAACTGCAAATCTGGTTGTTCTGGAGGGGATACTGTCAACCACCGTGTGTCAGGTCCCATAGGAATGTCATCCACTACTTTAAAGCCTAGTTTATTCACATAAAAGTCGTAGGCACTGTCTTGGTCAATCACGTGAATATTCGTGACGGTCATTTTAGTAATCATGATAGCGTATATTTTAACTGGTTAAACTGTAGGCAAAGATCTGCAATGGTTTAGCTATCAGCTTCTTCAAAATTGCTATTTTCAAGCCAGCCGTGTTGGTGCGCATAACAGCTTGGCACAAAGGCAAGAGGCTCTTTCTTGATTTTATCTTTGGTCTTCTTTTGCTCCGCCGAATATACCGAGGGCGACATCCCCACTGTTCTTGAAAAAAGTCCACTAAATGAAGAAATACTATCAAACCCAACGGAATAGCACACCTCTGTAACGGAGACTCCAGCTCTCAAAAGCTCTTTAGCTTTTTCAATTCTTACATATTTCAAATACTGATGGGGTGTCTTCCCATAGGTGGACTTAAAAAGGCGAATAAAATGGAATCTGGAAAAATAAGCCTCATCAGAAATGTTGCTCAAGTCTATTTTGGAAGTGTAGTTATTGTCTATGAAAAGCTTTGCCTGAACAATCCTTCTGTATAAATAAACTTTTGGGTATTGATCTGTTGCCATTGGATTTGAAGTTACATCAAGTTTACTTGAATTTACTTGGCTGAAAGAATTTTTAGTGCAGCAGCCGTTGAGTCCACAAAGTTAATATGCCTGCCTTTGTTGCTTTCATAAATGAAGTCATTTAAACTTTTACTCTTGTATTTCGAAAAGTCACCAACTATTGCTAAACGGACACGATAAGTCGAGAATTTTTGAAGTATTTCTCCTGCAATTCCGGTTTTCAGTTCAAAAAAATCAGAGGTGATATTCTTTTCATTGATTACAATCCTGTCAAAACCTTGGTAATAAATATTTCCCAGTAAGTCTACTCCATCTTCGGCTTTGTTGATAATGATATCCTCCGAAGTCACTTCGGCAATTTCTGTGTCGTCTATTGTATGTGTTGTAATATTCATTTAGTTGTTTGTTTTTCTTAAAGTATCGTTATTTAAAGCCCCTTCCAATCGATACAAAACCTGATTACTAGCTAATTGATGAGTATCTTATAAGATACTTATAACACCTCCTCTTAAAACCCCAACGCTTCGATTATCCCTTTACCTCCATCCGTTTTAAGCCCTGCTAGCGTTTCGCTTTGGGTTATTCAGGTTCTAGTTTGCTTTTCCAATTCGTTTATAATTCCTCTCAACATCGTAGGCACAATAAGTTTATGGAAAGGACGGACCGGTAAAAAATATAATCGCCCAAACCAATTATTGAACTCTACCGTGGTGGAAATGGTAAGATTTTTCTTTGCTTTTTCGTTCGTTTTCCGTTCTAAAAATAATGAAACCCTAAAATTCAAATGTCTATCATCTTCCCCTAGGATTACTTCATTTTCATTTTTGGCGAATACTTTGAAAAGGCCTAATTGCTCACCTGGTTCACATTCAAAGTTTTTAAGCTGTTTTTCTCTGTTGCTACTATCCCCGGAGGTTTTGAGTCCAACTATTGAAACTAATTTATTTCTTAGTGCAAATAATTCTCTTACCCATTTTGGTCCGCTAGCGAAAAAAGCTTTCCCAATGTCAACAGAATTAAATTTATCATCATAGTCATTTAGCTCGCCTTGAAAACTATCCACAAAATCATATTCTTTTCGAGAAGAATTCAGTACTGAATTACCGGGAAGTGTTACTTTAACTATTCTCATTTTCTATTGGTCAAACCCTTTGATGATGTTTTCTTTTAGGGTCTGAAAATTATGTTTTTCCGTTGTATTGGTCTTCATTCTCTTTTATTAATTTTCCTCATAATAATAGGAGTAATCAATTCCTTTCATAAACATTTCCCTGCTGTTGATTTGTACGGTTAGGGCATTTTTCAACAACTTTTTTAATTGGCTATTATTGGTAGTGCTTTTTACCATTGCATTCATATAATCAGTCTTGCCTATTTTGCTCCAATCCACACATTTTTCCAGGCGTTTCTTCAAAATTAAATCCAGCCAAATTCGGGCAGTCCTGCCATTGCCTTCCATAAATGGGTGGGCGATATTCATTTCCACATATTTGTCGACAATTTCATCAAAGGTGTTTTCAGACATTTCATCTATTTGCTTTAATGTGGCATCAAGAAAACTCACCATCGCAAACTGGAAACCACCTTTCGAAATGTTTTTTCGTCTGATTTGACCAGCAAAATCATACAAACCACCAAACAAATACCCGTGAATTTGTTGCAAACCATTGGTTGTACCCACCTCAATGCTGTCGATAAATGAACTATCAAACAGGGCATACGCCTTTGTTTTGCTTTTCCCATCTATGCTTTCGCCACTGTAGGTAAACCATTCAATAAATCGGTTGGCTTTTGTTCCGGGAAAAGTTTTACCCAAGGCAATGATGCCGTTGTAATCCAACATATCGGTTAAATATCGCTTACCGTCATTTGCTAAAAGTTTCAGTTGGGTAGTGGCACTAACCAACTCTTTTTTTTCTTTTTTCAATTTGGCTTTTAAGTATTTCCAATAGTTGCGGGTTTTGGTGTAGTCATCTTCATCAGTAAGCACAGCAACAATATCCAATACAGAAAACCACCACTTGGCATTTGGCTCGTCCCATAAGGCGCGAACCTCTCGGTCGTCAAAAAAACGGATGGATATTTTTTGCTGCTCCTTCATTTTATAGTACACTTTTTCATTTTGATATTATCCTAATCAATTTCATGCATGGCAATCCTTTCTCTTTCTTAAATTGGATTTAATCCCAACTCCCTCAAAAACTCTTTATGCTTTTCAATACTAGCTTTTATGCTTTCATTGATTGAAATAAATCTAGCGTTAAAACCCTTAAGGTATCTAAACTTCGTCTAGTGAATTACTCTTGTGATAGTGAGATGTTCAGATTCTCACCGGATTTCCCTCACCAGCCTAAAACCCACATCATATCCATTTCCCGGGCCAGCACCATGGTACAAATAGGTCGCATTGGTGACATCTGAAGTTATGCTTCCCCCTTTCAAAACATGGACTTCACCTTTCCCAGGTGGAATAGGGTCTGCAAAAACATCGTTATTATAATAATCTCCCACCCATTCCCAGACATTGCCCAGCATATCATATAATCCCCAAGCATTTGGTTTTTTCGTGCCTACTTGCTTTGCGGTTCCTTTATCAGTTTGTTGAATCCAAGCTTGCTGGCTGGTTTCAGACCAAGAAAGTAATTCATCATTTCCCGCCCTGGCAGCATATTCCCATTCAAATTCTGTAGGTAGACGATACCTGTAAATGCTTTCCATGGCATTCAGTTTCGTCACAAAACCCTGAACCATCTCCCAAGTAACATTATCAACTGGGTGCAAATCCGTAAGCTCACCCACTTTTTCCGCATTAAAAATTGATGGATTGGAACCCATAATCTTTTTCCATTGTCCCTGTGTTACTTCATATTTTCCAATGAAATAGGGTTGATCCATAGTTACCCAAAAACCAGGTCTGGAATCCCTCTCGGCCATTTCCTGGCAAAGCTTAAATTCCTGTTCAGTCCATTTGCTTTCATCCGCAACATCTCTGGTATCAGGAAAGCTTGGGCATTCAATTTCAATTTTCCCAACAAGCATTTTTCCTGGTTCGATTCTTATGAATTCCATATCAAAGCTATCCGATACGAGAGCCTGACTTTGCTGGGCAAATTGAGACCCTGAAGACATCAATGCTTTAGCCGGTTTAAGTTCTTTGATCATGACATTCCTAAATTGATGAGAAGCATCCGGTCGCCAGGAAAAATCGCAGCATCTCCCTCCTGGCACAGGCTGCAAAGTGGCACTCCAATGCAGCTGAAAGGCAATCATTCCATCTGTTACATCTCCGATCAAATCGTTTCGTTCCCCTTCTGCATCCCACATATGTTCGCCATTTATCCATAAGGAAACTTTGGGGATTTCACCTGTCATGCGAATTCGGAAACTATTCCATTCTCCCTTTTTCCAAACTTCCTCTATATTTTCAATCCGGGCATTAATAGTTGTTCTTTGCAATTCACCAATAAGATTTCCCGTTCCCCTTTCCCCGTCTCCAGCCAATTCCAGTTGGTAGGCAGACCCACTCTCACTGGATCTCAGAAAAATACCTCCATTGGTACCTGGATAGCCTTTAAATTCTAGGGATAACTCAAAATCCTGATATTTTTTATCTGTCAGGATAATTCCACCCTGACCATAAGGATATTGTTTCATGACTATTGCACCATCTTCCACGTAGAAATTTCCCATGGTTCCATGATGGTTGGTTTTGCTGATATGCCAACCATCTAAATCCTTCCCGTTAAAAATGGGAACAAATTCCTGCTGTGCATCTACCTGTTGTGCAAAACCTATACTGCTGATAATTACTAGTAATACCCCCATTAATTTTCTCCCAAGAAAATCAATGAATCGTATGGGGAAATGATGTTTGATTTTACAAAGTTGAGTAGGTTTTATCATGAATTTTTATTTTATAAGTGCATTCGGATACCTGCACGTATATTTAATCGGATCCGACTTAGTTCTACTGGCTCACCAACCTCGCTCAGCCTCCGATCAATTTTGGTTTAAAAGAGAGGAAGGGATTATAAGAGATGGTAAACTCAAGAATTGAGGCTACTTCGGTCTCCTGTCTTCGGTCTTCCCGCCTAAATAGCAAAGGAAATGAGGTGAGTGGTACAATTGCTGATAATCCTATTATTTAATAAACTCGATTCCCGTCATCATTACTAAGGCATCGCTTTGCTTTGCCTGCGGATTTTTTACGACGATATATAGATCATGTATTCCTTCTGCATTTGAAACATCTATGATTACCGGGGCACCCATTGCCTCTCCAAAGAAGGGACCCTTTTCACCTTTGGGCGCTGGAGGTATGGTAAATGGCTGACCAATAACTTGCCCATCGGGACTTCCCAATCTGATCTCGATGGTAGCACCAATAAAATGGGACCAATGCCAAAACCGGTTTGGGGCACCGATTTTTACCTGATTGATTCCCGTAAGGTCAATTTGCTTAAATCCAATGTGCCCACCATTTCCTGTAAATATAAAGCCTGGATCATTGGTGGAAGGAGTATATGAAATCCCTTTTTCAGAGAAGAAATCCGCGTCTTCAGGTGCCAAAACAGGAAATCTGAGCAGAAAATAATCTTTGCCCACTAGCTCCAGATCCTCTTTCTCGTTTGAACCTTCGTCGGTATAACTTGCCAAGAAAACATAGGATCCCATTTCCAAAGGAGTGCGAAAATAAGAATCCAGTCTTCCTCCTCCTCCCCTTTTATTATAGCCCTTTGTCTGGTATTGCCCCGAGGTTCCTAGATCCAAGCTTGTCCCATCTTCGGAATTCAACTCCAGTATGTAATCAATGATTTGAGAGATTTCAGGATTATTCAATGTGGGTTGGGGAGGCATGGGTGTATCGCCCCATTTACCTGAACCACCTTCCACAATACTTTTGGACAGGATTTCAAAAGCATTAGGATTTCCTTTGTACTTCATTGCGACATCTTGAAAGGAAGGACCTACCAATTTTTTGTCTTCAGCGTGGCAGGAAACACAATTGTTCTTTTGTACCAATCCTTTTGCATTCAAGTGCCTTAACTGGGTATTAGGATTCAGTTCACCTTGTCGGTCCAACAGCTCCAATTGGGCATTTCCCATTCCAGAAGGAATATATTGTGCAGTGACCAACACCTTTTCCTTCCCGATTTGTCCTTCACCCAAATTCCCATCTTCGGTATCTTCGGTATCTTCGACCGAAACTTGATAGTTGATAATCCCATCAGGAAAGTAAAAACTTTGGTTTCCTTCTAAAATAGTAAGATTTACCTGTGGCTTACTGTTTCCTGCAATAACCTGCAAGGAGTCCACTGAAGTAAGCCCGCTGGGATCGGATACTTCCAATTTGATCTCATACTTTCCTGCTTCCTCCAGAGTCAAAGTAGGATTGGCTTCTTCGAAGGTTTGATGACTGACCCCATCAATTTTATTGATAGTCCAATTATAAGTCAATTGGTTTCCATCCAAATCCAGGCTTCCTTCAGAAGAAAGCTTTAACTCCAAAGGAGTTTTACCATCCAAAGAAGAAGAATTTGCACTTGCGATGGGTGCTCTATTGCCTGCATTGTATTCAATTCTGGAGATTTTCCCCTGTCCACCAATCCCGTATTCTACCAGATACAAATCCCCGTTTGGACTAAAATCCATATCCAAAGGCTGGCTGTGGCTCAACATTTCGGCAGGAAGAAATCTTACTAGAGACACTACTTTGGAGCGTTGTTCATCCATTTCTGCCACCATAATCCAGTTGCGGACATAATCGGTGATAAACCACTTACCTTCGAAATAATCCGGAAATACCCTTTCGGCATTTCCCGAAAAATCATTTTTCCTAAAAATAGGCCCACCCACTGCTGAACGAGCTGCACTGCCAAAAACTGGCCACTCTTCCGAAACTTGGTAGGGATAGGCGATCAGTGCTTGCTGCGCAGGTGGCAGAATTTTCAGTCCGGTATTATTGGGAGAATCATTGTAGCTGGAGTCGGGATTATAGGGTGCTCCATAAACTCCGGTGTTGTAGTCATAACTATTGTAAGCTCTGTTGTAGCCAATGAAATAGGGCCAACCGAAATTCCCGGCACTCTTGGCAACATTGAATTCATCATAACCCATAGGCCCAAACTCTTCAGAATCAACACCAGCATCGGGTCCAACTTCTCCCCAGTGGAGGAATTGGGTTTTGGAGTCAATTGACAATCGCCATGGGTTTCTATTGCCCATTACATAGATCTCAGGTAATGTGTTGGCAGTTCCCTGAGCAAACAAATTACCTTCGGGTATGCTGTATGTGCCATCGGGCTGAGGGGTTATTCGAATGATCGTACCCCTCAAATCATTGGTATTCCCCGCTGTCCTTGCTTCATCTTCTCCTCTTCCACCCTCGTTTTCAAATGGAAGTGGTGAATATTGGGTGGGATGCGAATCTGCTCCTATACTGAGGTATAAATTCCCTTCCTTATCCCAGGTCATTCCACCACCAAAGTGGTGCCCGTCCGGCTGTTCCCAGGGAATAGTTAGGATGATTTTTTCAGTGGCGATGTCCAACTTGCCATCACTTCCCAAATCAAAACGGGATAGGCGCATTGCCTCACCTCTGTCTGCTGCTGCTGAATAATAAAGATATATCTGTCTGCTACTCTCAAAATCCCTGTCCAGTAATATTCCTATCAGACCAGGTGCTTGTTCTTCTGTCAGATCCAACGTTCCTAAAATCTCAATGGCTCCGGTTGTCTCATTGAATCTTTTGACGTTACCAATTCGCTCAATCCAATACACATAACCACTCTTGTCAAATTCAATCTGGAGGGGTTCTTCCAAGCCTTCAACAACTACATTCTGCGTGAATCGACTAGTATCAGGCCGAACGGATTCCTCTTTCGTTGGAGTTTCCTGACAGGCAGTCCCCAATCCTAAAATCAGAAAGAAAACCAACAACTTTATAGATGAAAATGGAGAATATGATTTTTCGGAGGAAATATCCATTGATGTTATTTTGGGAATTGCTACTGAATTCTAAAGATCGAAATTGTCACTAGAAAAGGGAAGGAATTATTCACCCTGAAGTTCATTAAATTCAACCCACACTACTTATCCTTTTCGGCTCCGAAAAAAATTCTGGTGATGTTCCAGAAATTGGGGCTGTATTTAAAATCGTGGAGTTCATTTAGTAAAGTTCCACGCTTGGCGTTCTTGCGGGATTTCGGAGCTCAAAACTGTCAACCCAGCACTAAAGTCCAATTGGAAAACTGAACTTGAATCAGAGTTTTTTTCTATTCTTTCACAAGTTTCCTTCGGTTATTGTCACAATACCAATTATAGTACTCTCCAAACTAAAGAGTTGGGATTTCCCCTTTGTCATTTTCAATTTTGTCAAACCTTGTCTTATCAATTTCCTTGTTAATGTTGACAATATCAAAATAGCGATTTTCAATTATGTCAAAGTCAACTAGCTTTAAATAGTCATCAATTATTTCTTCATCGATCATTATTTTTCCTCCGCCCGCCCAATGTCTATCTTGCCCATTCTTTTTAACTCCAGAAATCCAATATTCTTCTCCAGTTTCAATATTGAAATGGTTTCCAGAAATTCCTGGGTTTTTCAATTTCTTCAGAGCCATATCATTAAAATATACTGTATGCTTCGATTTTGAATATTCAACTAGACCAATCCAAGCAGGTCCGCTATCTCCAAATCCAGATTTTAGTTCTATATATCTTATTTCTCGCTTCATTTCTTTAATACTTTACAACGAGTTGCTATACGCAACTCCGCCTTCCCCCTCTAAACCTACTAAACTTTTCCTTAAACCTCATCCCTCTGTAAATAGAATAAATCCACTTTATCCGACAACAAACGTATACAATCGAATACAACCGACTAGCTACCGACTTAGCGCAGACCGATCCTGCAACTTTGGATCATAAGTTTTTCCTCTGGCGAAAACGACAAACAAATTTTCTAACCAAAACAACAAACATCATGAATGCGCTAAGAAACAAAGTACAGCTAATCGGTCACCTAGGAGCGAAAGTAGAATTGAAAACCCTGGAAAGTGGCAAAGTCGTAGGTAACGTAAATCTCGCAACCAACGAATCCTACAAAAATCAAAAAGGTGAGCGTGTCACCGAAACTACCTGGCACAGACTTGTGATCTGGGGCAAGAATGCAGAGGTACTCGAAAAATGCACCGACAAGGGATCTGAAGTTGCCATAGAAGGTAAAATCTCCAACCGAGACTACAGCGATAAGGATGGCGTCAAACGATACATCACCGAAGTGGTGGTAAATGACTTCTTATTCCTAGGCGAAAAAAACGCAAAAGTAAGCGAAACCGATCTTCCTTTTTAATACAACTAACTTCTTTATGAAAAGGCTGGAATCCACAAAGTTCCGGTCTTTTTCTATGTGTAACCCTTCTCAAGATGCTCACTAGAAGCAAGAAATCTCAGGATAATCTGGAGTTTATACTAAGCTTTTCCATGCATTACCTGTCCCGAGTATCGGATCCTGCCCAAAGGTCTTTGTAAGAACCTCGCCGGTTCCCCCGAAAGAATCGGGGCAGGCAGTGCAACCGCGCTTTCATTGTTCGTGCTGCGCACGCAACGAAAGCTTAGTTGTTAGCGAACGTACCATTCACTCACGCTCAATCAATATACTTCTATCCGGGTCTTTCAAGTCAAAGCGCACATAAAAAGTGTCATTTACTTTTCGGTCCAATATTGTCTTAAGGTATTTTTCGTTCTTTGTTGTCAGTGGAATAATGTCCGTGCTCTGAAATTCTCGTCCGTCAACTTTATAGCTGTATAGAATTTTATAACTGTCAACAAGTATTTCTGTCCCTTTCCATTTGCTTTGTTTGATTCTGTCAATCGGTTCAACAGAAATAATTTCTCCTTCTGCTTGACCCTTAAATTCCTCTTTGTCGTCTTGTCTGAATCTGTCACGGATGTTAGTGAAGTAGAAGAATAGGAACACACCAATCAATAAAAATAGAATAGTCAGGAATACGGATTTTAAATCCCAGGCGTCAAGTTTTTCTCTAATCCATTTGTTGTTCATCTGTCTGTCCTGGTATGTTCGCTAACGTTTTGTGTTTATGACAGCTGCGGCTATCGAAGCCGTTATTGTCCACCGTTATTTAATTAGGACTTGTCTCAAGTCCCCAATAAGTGATGTGGACGAGTCAGCCTCAGTTTTAATTAAAACGTTGTTCTAATGAAGATTTTCCGACTGACTCAATTTGTCAATTTCTTGTATTTTCCTTTTTAAGAAGTTCAAGGCCTTTGTCGGTCTTAAGTAAATGTCAGTCATTAGCCAAATAATAATTGCAGGATAAATCAAGAAGTATAGAAATTCGTCAGGATTTATTTTTGGTACTATGTAAAATGATAGTCCAATGAGAAATATTATAATCCCAAGTTGTCCATAGATTTTACATTTGTTTTCAACATGTCCGATTAAAGTAAAACTTTCTCGTGTTGAAATTTTAAAAATCCCTTTCACTACATCAAATCTACTATTTCCATTCTGTCGCTCCACAATTAGAGTTAGGGTCTCATCTTGATTATCGTTAGTCAAGGAACCAATTAATCTATAGTCAATGTCAGAATTTTCTAGTTTAATTTCCTTGTCTAGTAGTTCTTTGATTTTTTCAATCCCCTTATTTCGGTTAATATTCAAGTCTATGTTGAATTCAACTTCCTTTGATGTCACTATAAATTTTAAGGTACTCATGATTTCTCAGCGTATTGACGGCAACGGTTTCGGGCACTGCATTCGGGCGGGCTTCGGAGCACAAAACTGTCAGCCAAGCACAAACTTTGATAGATGCACAAAGCTTGGTTAAACCACTGAACCGCCACTTTTGGGTAGGTGCTGTTATACCCTGTGTTTCTTGTCATTTGTTGCAATATTTCTTTAATTCTTCTTCAGCGTTCTTATCTCCAAGTTGTCTTGACTTTCTAAGGTTCTCACAGGCTAAGTCTGTCTGTCCGGTTGATAGATAAATGAAGCCAATCCAATAATGGCACTCAGCTGGGATATAGTTTTTTTGTATTGCTGCATTAAAGTCCTTGAATGCTCTTTGCAAACTGTCAATTTTGTAAAAGGCAATTCCCCTTTCGTAATGTATTTCGTGTCCTGGAACGTCAAATTCACTAAGGTCAATAAAATCGTTTGGTGTCATGTCTATATAAATTGATTGTCCGCCTTTAGTGTCAAAAGCTTGGTTATAAAACTCAATTGCTGTTTTGTAGTTTCCGAGTCGTTTGTAATTGTTCCCTATATTATAAAGTGCTAAAGTGTTTTTCGGGTCAAGATCAAGAACTGTTTTATAGTCTTTAATTGCTTCTTCATAATTTTCAAGTGCTGATTTGTCTGCACCACGATTTATATACGCACCAAGATATTTTGGGTCTTTCTCGATTGCTTTGTCAAGTAGTTCTATCGNCTGCACCACGATTTATATACGCACCAAGATATTTTGGGTCTTTCTCGATTGCTTTGTCAAGTAGTTCTATCGCTTCTTTATATTTTTCCTGTTCAGAAAGCTTGTCCGCTTCGTCCAAATAGTCTTGAGCTGTCTTGAAGTCACAACTTGGCAATAAGAGTATAATTGTCAGTATGAATATTACTTGCTTCATTGTCTTTTTAACATAGGGCATAACGTAAAGAGTTTTAAACGCATTCCGGCAAAAAAAAACACCCATTATCCAAAAACCTCACCCGGATTGCGGTTAAAACTGTGTTGGACTAAGCCGTTTTCTCCTATGGA